>JBBRXP010000080.1:0-24677 GCA_038238555.1 Chthoniobacterales bacterium
CATCAAATCGAGCACCGCCGCGCTCATGGCGGTGACCCCGATGGGCAACGTGTTATCGATATCGGGCTTGAAGAAAGGCGAGTGAAGGCTGGGTAATCGCCGCCCGTCGCGCTGAGCTTCGTTCAGCTCTTGAGGGGGAGTCGCGCCGAGCCAAAACATGCACACCGGGATGCGATCGCCGGTCAGGCCGAAACGGCTGAAATCCTCGCCGCCCATCGTGGGCAGGCGGTCGAGCGCGCTGCCTTCGCCAAACCATTGCGTGAAGATGCCGCGCAGTCTTTCGATGAGGGCGGGATCGTTATTCAGGGCGGGCGTGGACTCATTGGCCAGCTTGATCTCGGGCAGTAATTCCTCGGGCAGCCCCGCGGCGATGCCTTGTCCCCGCGCGATGCGGGAGATGGCATCGAGCAGCTTTTTGCGCGTCTCCGTGGTGAAGGTTCGGATGGTAAGTTGCAGGCGCACTTCGTCGGGAATGATGTTGCGTCTGGTGCCGCCGTGAATGGCGCCGACCGTAACGACCGATGGCTCGATCGGCGATAACTCGCGGCTGCGGATGGTTTGCAACGCAAGCACGATCTGCGCGGCGAGCACCACGGGATCCTTTGCCTTATCCGGCATGGCGCCGTGGCCGCCGATGCCATGCACGAGGATGTCCACGCTGTCCACGTTCGCGAGGGCTGGGCCGCTGGTGAGGCCGAAGGTGCCGACGGCCAGTTCCGGCGTGTCATGCAAGGCGAGACATAAGTCCGGCTTAGGGAAGCGTTGATACAAGCCATCCTTTAACATCGCCTCCGCGCCGCTCACCGTTTCCTCCGCGGGTTGGCCGATGAAGAGGAGAGTGCCATGCCACTTATCCTTCATCGAAGCTAGCGCCCGCGCTGCACCCACCCAGCACGCCATGTGCACGTCGTGGCCGCAGGCGTGCATGACCGGCACATCGTGTCCTTCAGGGTCCTTCGCCGTTACCTTGCTGGCATACGGCAACCCGGTCTGCTCGCGCACCGGGAGCGCATCCATATCCGTGCGCACCAGCAAGGTCTTGCCTTCGCCGTTGCGCAGCACACAGACCACGCCCCACTTGCCGACTTTCTCCGTGACCTCGAAACCTGCCGCGCGCATCTCCGCAGCCAGACGCCGGCTGGTCTTCTCTTCTTGAAAGGAAAGCTCCGGCGCGCTGTGCAGCTCGCGGTAAAGGGCGACGAGGCTCTGTTTCTCCTGCGCGACCTTGCTCTTTACCGCATCGCTCGCCGTGGGCTCTTCCGAGAAGAGGGCGCCGGCGAAAACTGGCAGGCAAATCAGCAGAAAGCGGGAGTTCATCCGGCGAAGATACGCGGGTGGGGATCGGTGCTGCAAGAGGGGTGAAATGCACGGCGATTCAGCCCTTGCGACGTGATTTGCTTCTGGCATCTTACGCCCCGCCGCCGCGCGCCCACCCCTCCGGCAAACACACTTCCCCCCATGAGAATGAACCATCGCATCCTGGGCGTTGTATCCTTTGGTTTGACGCTCCTCAGTTCCGAAGCGCCGGCGGATTACTTTACAAACTTCGATGGCGCGCCGTTTCAGGAAGGCTTCTCGATAAGTCAATTCATCGACTTGGGAAATGGCACTTATCGAGAGGTGGACCCTCCATTTGCGGTGACCAGTTCGCCGCACGATTGGGTCACCACAGACGCAAGCGAAGGCGACTCAGTAATTCAGGTTACAGGTTTCCGCGAGTATGCGGGCGATCGTTCGGCGATCGTCGGCGGCTTGGTCGGTCTGACCCCGTCTTCAACCAATATCGAGCTTTGGGAACCGCTAATTCAGGGAAATTTCACCTTCATTGTGAAGTTTTCCATTACCCCCTCCGATGTCAGCCGCCCGGCCAACGATACGTTTTCGTGGACTTTCCGAAATACGGTTGGCGATCTTCTTTTTCAAATTCGATTCGACCCGAAAACAACCGGCTTTCAACCCGACCCCGTGCATAAGCTGGACGTCAACTGGGTGGACAGCAACCTGAACGTGCATCCTCCTGACGACCTCTCCAAATCGGTGATCATCCGGAACACGACCTACATTCTTCGCGTCGATGCCAACTTTCAGGTCGGAATTTTTACGGCGTTCGTCACGGAACCTGTGACTAACAGGCAGGTGACCTTGACAGGGATAATGCCGCTGGGGGGAAGCTTGGGACGGGCCGCCGCGACGTGGCAGTTGGATTCCAATTCCGTGATGAATTACGGCAGTAACTCGATGGTCTTCGATAACTACACCGTGAGCACGTCGGGAAGCGTTATCCTGCCGCCGGTCAAGATCGCGCGCCAGTCGGGGGGCGGAATACTGCTCTCTTGGTACTACCCACCTACTTTGGCTCCCGGAGTTATGTTTTCGCTCGAGAGCAGAGCTGGGTTGGCCACGCTGCCTGCTTGGACGCCTCTGGTCGCAACCATCACGAAGCCGACATCCAATCCAGGAGTGTTTCAAGCGCTTCTGCCCGCCGATCTCGCGCCAGCCCGCTTCTATCGGCTGCGCGTTACTTATCCGTGAGAGACTGGTGAGCGTCAGGAAGCGCGTGTCGCATCGCGACGATTGAAATACGATGTTCTTCCGCCCCTGGCTTGCCATTTTCCTGCTACTGGCCTCAATGCAGACGGGTTGCGCGGTCTTGCGTCGTGGGAAGAAGACGTTCCGCAGCCGGGATGCTGCCACAGCGCTGGCACGCCGGCCATTGCAGCGTTTGGGTACGATCACGCTCGTGAATGAGGCCGAGGGCTTCGTGCTCATCGATAGCGGCGCGCTGCCGACGCCGGCAACGGGCGCGAAGCTCACGAGTTACTCGGGTGCGCTTCTCTCGGGGCAGTTAAAAGCGGGGCCGGCGCGGCGGCGTCCATTCGTAGTGGCGGATATCTTGGAGGGCGCGCCGCGGCGGGGAGACGAAATTTTCGAGGTGAAGCCGGCGGCAGAAGTGCGCAAGCCGGAGCGTTGAGGGGTGGCTCAGGCCGCCGGCGCCGGCGCCGGTTCGCCACCGGACCAGTACACGGAATTTACGAGCCGGGCGCTCGTTTGCCGCAGGCGGCGCGCGGTCTCGGTCATCATGGCCGACACGATTTTGTAGCCTGTGGCGGGATGCGACTCCATGAATTGGCGGAAGGTCTCGTATTCGATCGCAGCGAGTTTGGTCGGCTTCATCGCGTAAATGCTCGCGGTGGCGACGCCAGGGTCGAAGAGATTGATCTCACCGAAGAATGCGCCCGCGCCCATGCGGCTCAGAAGCAGTTCGCGCTTGTTGGTCATGCGCCGCACGTGAACCACGCC
The DNA here is from genome assembly GCA_038238555.1 of Chthoniobacterales bacterium. Classification (GTDB taxonomy): domain Bacteria; phylum Verrucomicrobiota; class Verrucomicrobiia; order Chthoniobacterales; family Chthoniobacteraceae; genus JANNXQ01. The sequence goes on from JBBRXP010000080.1 coordinate 3,301, forward strand.
GTCGCACACGATGTGAAAGGCGCGCACGACGGTGCCTTCCTCGAGGATGCGGGTGCGGGTGGGCACGTCGCGCAGGGTGAGCAACGCGGCAAATGCGTCGAGTTCCTCGGCAGTGAGGGCGCGCAGGATGGAAATTTTGCGGAGGAGTTCGTGGTCCATGAAGGCGAAGGTATAAGGCCGCGGGGGCAATTCCAAATTCCAAGTTACAAATTCCAAACAAACGAATCAGGGAAACACGAAAACAGGAAACGAAGAGGAAGCTTTTCCTTCCTGTCTTCCTGTTTTCCGGCCGCAGAATTTGCGTTGAGCCGCCGTTGACGGGTTGTTCGTCGTCTTTAAGGTAAACGCCCTTAAATTTTTCCATGTCCTCTTCGACTCAGGAAAGCCGAATGCGGCAGGGCGCCGAGCGCCTGGCCGATATATTCGCGGAGATGCAGCGCTCCTTTGTGCTCGCGCTCTCCAAGAAGCTCGCTCGCGGCAATGTCTCCTTTCCGCAGTATTGCCTGCTCGGCTTCCTGGCGCAGCAGGAGACGCTCACGATGACGGAGGTGGCGCGGCGCATGGGCCACACCACGGCCGCGGCGACGGGGCTGGTGGATCGGCTGGAAAAGCTCGGCCACGTGGAGCGCAGACACACGCAGGAGGACAGACGCAAGATTCTCGTGCGAGTCACCGCCAGCGGATCGCAGCTCGTGGCCGAAGTGCGCGACGATATGATCTGCAATCTTTTGAAAATGATGGAGCACCTCGAGCCAACCGAGCAAAAGGCGTGGGTGCAGATTTACGAAAAGCTCCGCCGCTATTGCCAAAACCAATGACCCGCCGCCCGCCGCTCCCACCGCTCGCCACTCTCCTTGCTTTCAGCTTTCTCTCTCTGGCGTGTGCCGTGGAGACGGGCGCGCCCGCTCGAAGGGTCTCGGGCGACATCACGCTCGACCGCGCAGTGCGAGTGGCGCTCGAGCAGAATCCCGATCTGCTCAAAGCGCTGCAGGAGATCGAGCGGACGCGCGGGCAGGTCATCGAGATTCGCGCGCAGGCGCTGCCGCATCTCACTTTGAATGGCAGCTACAATCAGCAGGATCCCGCGTTGATCGAAGGCAGCAGCTTTCGCGGCGCATCGACCTCCAGCACCAGCCAGAGCAGCAGCACCTCCACGGGAGTCATCAGCCCGGATGCCACCGGCACGCCGGCGACCGGCAGCAACCAGGGCGCCGTCACCGCCACCGCTCTCGGCAACCAAGGCTTCAGCATCAACGACAAGTCGTGGAATGTGTCGCTCGAGGTGAGGCAGGTGCTCTACGCGGGCGGGCAGGTGCGCGCGGCCTTGAGCATCGCGCGGCTCACGCAGGACAGCTCTTACTGGAGCCTGCGCGATACGGTGGATCGAGTCATCTCCACTACGCGCACACAATTCTTTCAGGTGTTGCTCGACCGCGCGCTTATTAACGTCGCGGAAGAATCCGTGCAGTTGCAGGAGGATCAATTGCGCGATCAGAAAAATCGCTTCGATGCCGGCACCGTCCCGCGTTTCAATGTGCTGCGGGCCGAGGTGGAGCTCGCCAACGTGAAGCCCAATCTCATCCGTGCGCGCAACGATTACATCATCGCCGAACTCCAACTTGCCAAGACCCTCGGCCTCGCGGCTTCGCCCGCGGGCAAGCCAGCTTTCAATTGCGTGGGTAATCTCGATGTGGCGCTGCGTTCCTTCGATCTCGGAAGCGCGCTGGCTCTCGCGCGGGAGCGCCGGCCATTTCTCAAAGTGCAGCGCCAAAATATTCTCATCGAGAAAGAGCGCATCAAGGTGGCGCTGGCGGGCTACAAGCCGCGGGTGGACGCCAACGCCGGATGGGAGATTCGCAACTCGCGCCTCACCGACGCCCTCGATGACACAGTCAACGGCTGGTTCTTCGGAGTGACTGGACGCTGGAATATTTTCGACGGGCTCGAGACTTACGGGCGGGTGAAGCAGGAGCGCGCGCTGCTCGAATCGGCCAGGGTCGGCTACGACGATTCGGTGCAGCAGGTGGAGCTCGAAGTTCAGCAGGCCTTCGCGAATCTGCGGCAGGCGCGGGAGACCATCCAGAGCCAGCAGAAAAATGTGGAGCAAGCCATCGAAGCGCTGCGGCTCGCCAACGAGCGGCTCGCCGCCGGCGCCGGCACGCAGCTCGACGTGCTCGACGCGCGCGTGGCTCTCACTCGCGCCCGCACCACAGAGCTCCAGGCGCGCGCCGACTACAACAAGGCGCTCGCCGATTTCGATCGCGCGACGGCCACCGATACCATCTACAACGAAGGCTTCCAGGATCCGCTCGCACGCGCTGCGCCGAAGAATGCCACGCTGGTGAAGAAGCCCGCGGTGCGCGGAAAGAAACGGTGAGAGTGGAAGGTGGAATCGCGGGTGAACGCGGAGAAGGCCGCGCCATTCCACTTTCCGCTCCCCTCGGGACTTTCCCCGCGCTGAGCGCTCTGCCCGGAGTGCGGCACGGCTTTGCTGGCCGCGTGCCGGGACTCGATGTGAATGCGGACCGCGCGCTCGCCATCGAGCGGCTCGAGGAATATCACGCGCAGGTGCGCCGTGCGCTCGGCGTGGAGGCGAGGCGCTTTGTGCTCGGCGAGCAAGTGCATGGCTGCGAGGTCGCAGTGGTGGATTCCCAGCAGGCAGTGCCGGTGCCCGGCGTGGATGGCCTTATCACCGCCGACCCCGCGGTGTGCCTCGGCGTTTATGTGGCGGACTGCTGCGCGGTGTATCTGGTCGATCCCGAGCGGCGCGTGGTGGCCTTATTGCACTCGGGCCGCAGAAGCAGCGAGCTCGCGATCACCTCCGTGGCCATCGCGCGGATGCGCGCCGAGTTTGGCTGCGACCCGGCGCGCTTGATCGCGCAGCTCAGCCCGTGCATCCGTCCGCCAAATTATGAGATCGACTTCGCCGCGCTCATCCGCCGCCAGTGCTCGGATGCGGGCGTGCGCGAAATTCATGACTGCGGCATCTGCACGGCGGCCAATCCAGAGCGCTACTATTCTTACCGCGCCGAAAAGGGGAAGACGGGGCGCATGCTCGCGCTGCTGGGATGTGGAAAGTGAAAGCGGAAAGGCGAACGGCCACTTTCCACTTTCACTTTCCACTTTCACTTTCCACTCTGCCCGCCCGATGAAACGCGATTTCCACGAGGAAGAGCCCGAGCAGATGGACGGGCCGCAGCCGGTTACTCGCGAGCTGGAAGCGGACCTCGAAAATCTGGCTTCACTCAACCGCCACTTTGGCGGCCATCGGCTCGTGCGAAAATTTCTCACGCAGTGGCTCAATCGCGACCGGTGCTACCGCGTGCTCGATCTTTGCACCGGCGCCGGCGACATCCCGCGCATGATGCTCGAGTGGGCGCGCGCGCGCGGCATCACGCTGCGCATCGACGCCGTGGATGCCAATGCCTCGACGCTCGCAATCGCGCGCCAGCGCAGCGCCGCGCACCGGGAGATCGAATTCATCGAGAGCGACGTGCTGAAGTTCGACAGCGACCAATCCTACGATCTGGTGTGCTGCTCGCTGGCGCTGCATCACTTCAGCGAAGAGAACGCCGCGCGGCTGCTGCGCCGCTGCCGCGAGCACTCGCACCGCTGGGTGCTGGTGGCCGATCTCGAACGCTCGGCTGCGACCACGCTCTGTGTGTGGGCTTTGACCGCCGCGATTTATCGCGAGCCGATGACGCGCTTTGACGGGCGGCTCTCCGCGCGCCGCGCATTTTCTTTCCGCGAATTTCGCGCGCTCGCCGTGGCCGCGGGCTGGCGCGACTTCTGCCACGCGCGCTTCCTGCCGTGCCGCCAGGCGCTGTGGCTCGACGCGCGTCAGTTTGCCGGCATCCCCGAGGAGGCGATCTCCGAGAGCCTGCCGAGTCCGGCGTGAGGCCCTTGCATCCCGCCGGCGTGCGTTCTACGATCGGCCCATGATTCTCGAAGAATTGCGAGCGATGATGCAGGCTCGCCCTTTCCAGCCTTTCTCCATTTTCAGCGCCGGCGGGCAAGAGATTGCCGTGCCTCATCACGACTTCGCGTGGGTGCTGCAAAGCGGAGCGCAGATCCACGTCGAGCAGCGAAGTGGCAGGATCGACATCATCAACATTCCGCAAATCACGCGCCTGAATTATCAGCCGCCGTCGGAGCCGGCGGACCCGCAAGGAGCGACGCGCCCGTAGTCGGTTCGCAGGGCCGCGTCGGCGAGGCGCCGCTGGTACACCTCGCTCCACTTTGCCTCGTTCATCTTGCACATCGGCACGGCCACCCACTCGCCGTTTTGTTTCACCGCGCCTTTGAAGACGCAGGCGTCGAGGCGCGACTTGATGACCGGGTCGGCGTCCGCGCGCGCGACTGCCGCCGCATCCATGAAATTGTGAATGCCGATGCCGACGGTGTGCACTTCGCCGGCAAGGATCGCGGGTAGCATCGTGCGCGGAACTTTGCCGTGCATAACGTGCGCGGTGAGGCGCATGGCGAGCCGCGCGGTGATGTCGACATTGCGCAGGAAAATGCCGAGCAGGCGCCACGGGGCGGTGCCGGCGTCGTCGGTCACCAGCGAGAGGCCACCGGTGCGGGCGAGGATGCGGCCGAGCAGCGCGTCCCACTTTGCATCGTCGGGCAGGAGCGCGCAGTATTCGCCATCGCGGCGCGAGACGAGCAGCGGCGCCCACGAGTTGCAATCCGGGTGGCCGAAGATGGTCACGTCGCGCCGCAGCGGAAGCTTCACCCCCTCGCAAAGCCGCTCCCACACAAGCGCGGGCGTGATCGGCTGTTCGCTGAAAATCGTGCGCCCCGTATCCGCCTCCGGCTGAAAACTCAGAATCCGCCAGAGCTGTGTGCGCCGCGGCTCGGCCAGGAACCAGCGCATGATCTCCGGCACGCCGTCGATGTTGCGGCGCGCGACGGTGCAGTTGTGCGCCAGCTCGAGCGGCAGCCCCGTCTTCTCGCGCAGCCGCCAGCCCAGCTCGGTAAAGGCCTCGCGCACCGGATGCAGATCGGCCTCGCTCTTCACGCGCCCGATCGGAAAGCCATGCCGGCCCGCCTGCGTGATGTCGATATGCACGGCGACCTGGCGCAGGCCGCCTTCGACCATGAGGCGCTCGAGAAATTCGGGATGCTCGAGCAGCGTCTGCCCGTGAGTCATCAGCATCGGCACGAGCCCCACGGCGCAGGTGTGGTGCGCGATTTCCACCAACTCCTCCTGCCGTCCCGCGCGCCAGTAGGCATCGGCCACGTCGCCGCCCGTGATCTGCAATCCGCCGCCCGGCCCCTGGAAGCGCCGGTTCGCGTCGATCTGCTCCTTCATGTCCGCGAGCGAAGGAATTGGCACGTCGTTCGCATTCTTCGGCAGATAACAATGCGTGCAGTGAAAGGAGCAGTAACTCGCGCCGAGCGTGAAGCCGCAATGCGTGAGATGCCGCCCGGAGACTTGATTCGGCGTCTTGAGTTCCGGCGGCAGCGAGGCCCAGCGCTCATCGAGCACGCGCTGTTTTTCCGGATTGATCGGGTGGAGAAAAGCGCGCCAGCGCGCCCGCCAACGGTCGCGGCAATTCATGGCGGAAGGAGACATGCTTGAAGCTCAATCGGCGGCGAACTAGGATGCAACCATGAACGCGCGCGACGAGATCGTAGATTTCCTGGTGGACCAAATTCCCAAATCGGCTCTGGCGAGCTTCCAGCCGTCGAGCCAAGCGCGGCAGCGCGTGTGGGATCTGATCGCCCGCGAAAAAGACGCCGGTTTATTGCCGGAGGAAAAGCTGGAGCTTGACGACTACATGAAACTCGAACACCTGCTCGCGATAGCCAAAGCCAAAGCCCGGCTCGCCGAACGGCATGGCTGAAAGCGTGAGCGCGCAGGACCGCCGGGCGGTGAGGTCGCGGGCGGGCCTTCGTTGCGAATACTGCATGACGCCAGAGTGGGCACTGATGGCCGGCTGCGAAGTCGATCACATCATCAGTCGGAAACACGGCGGAGTCGGCGACCTGTCAAACCTCGCGCTCTCGTGCGCGCGCTGCAATCGCGCCAAGGGAAGCGATGTCGGCTCGCTTTCACCAACCACCGGCCAGTTCGTTCGGCTCTTCAATCCTCGAACCGATGAATGGCGAACGCATTTCCGGGTAGAAGGAGCGCGCGTTGCCGGCCTCACGGAAATCGGCCAAGCGACGGCCAGCCTTTTACGATTCAATGCAGAGGAGCGGATGCTGGAACGGGTGCTTTTGCAAATGCTCGGAGAGGTTCCCTTGAGTTGAGGCGCGGGATTGCGTTTGTCGCGCGCGGTCCTCTTCCTGCATACGACTGCGCGCATGGCCAATGTCGTTTTTCTCTGGCACATGCATCAGCCGTATTACGTCGATCCCACGACGCGCACGGCGGTGATGCCGTGGGTGCGGCTCCACGCGGTGAAGGGATACCTCGATATGATTTCGGTCATCGAGGATTTCCCCGACATCCGCGTAAATTTCAATCTCACGCCGGTGCTCATGCTCCAGGTGCGGGAACTCGCGGAGGGGAAAATCCGCGACCTGTGGCTCGAGTGGTCGCGCCGGCCGGCGGCGGATCTCGACGAGCACGAGAAGTTCGCGATCCTCGAAAACTTTTTCAAAATTCACTGGGACAATCTCATCAAGCCGCACCCGCGCTACTGGGAGTTGCTGAACAAGCGCGGGCTCACTTTTTACCGCGACGATGTGCGGCGCGGGCTGCGCTACTTCAGCACGCAAGAGTTCCTCGACTTGCAGGTGTGGTTCAATCTCGGCTGGTGCGGCTACACCGCCGAGCGGCTCTTTCCGGAGCTGGCGGAACTCAAGCGCAAGGGGCGCGGTTTCACGGAGGCGGAAAAATTGCGCGTGCTCGACATTCATCTCGAAATCCTGCGGCTCATCGCGCCGAAGTATCGGGCCGCCGAAGAACGCGGGCAGGTCGAGCTCACGACCACGCCATTTTTTCATCCCATCCTGCCGCTCGTGTATGACTCCGAGTTTGCGCATCGCTGCCTGCCGGGGCGCAAGTTTCCGCGGCGCTTCCACTGGCCGCAGGACGCGGCGGCCCATCTCACGCTCGCCGTCGAGCAGCATCGCGAAATGTTTGGCCGCGCGCCGCGCGGGCTGTGGCCGAGCGAGGGCTCGATCGCGCCGGAACTCATCCCGCTCATGGAGCGCAGCGGGCTGCGCTATTTTTGCAGCGACGAGGAAAATCTCTTTGCCTCGCTCAAGCTCGATCCCGCCTACGCCGGCGTGGAGGTCGATCACCTCGAACTCTTTCAAGGCTGGCGCATCGCTTACGACGGCGCGGCGGTGAACGCCGTCTTCCGCGAAAAACCGCTCTCGGATTTCATCGGTTTCATGGCCGCGAAAAACGAGCCGCAGCAGGCCGCCGAGCATTTGCTCACCCATCTGCGGCACATCGCGGGGCAGGTGCCGCACGACACCGGGCTCATCCCGCTCATCCTCGATGGCGAGAATGCGTGGGAGACTTTTCCCGACGGCGGCGAAGGTTTTCTGCGCGCGCTCTACGGCGGCATTTCCGCGGAACCCGAGCGGCTGCGGAGCTGCACCATCGAGGATTACTTTGCGCGCCAGCCGCCCGCCCGCTCGCTCTCGACGCTGCACACGGGCTCGTGGATTTCGAGCAACTTCGACATCTGGATCGGTGAGGAGGAGGAGAATCTCGCGTGGGATTTGCTCGGCGAGACGCGCCAGTTTCTCCAGCGCAAGATCGAGGCCGGCACTCTCAGCGCGCAGCAGGAGGCCGATGCGCTTCACGAGATCCACGCCGCGGAAGGCAGCGATTGGTTCTGGTGGTATGGCCCGGATTTTTCCACTGAGAACGACGCGCTCTTCGACCAGCTTTTCCGTCAGCATCTCAAAAACGTCCACGTCATCTGCGGCCACGTGGCGCCCGCCGAACTCGACACGCCGATCTCGAAGACGCGCGGTCAGCCGCTTTACGAGCCACCGTCGCGCTCCATCACCCCGGCGCTCTCGGGCGCGCGGCCGTCCTTCTTCGAGTGGCTTGGCGCGGGCAGCTACATCGCCGGCAGCGAGCAGGGGGCGATGTATCGCGCGGAACGCATCGTGAGCCGGATCTTTTTTGGCAGCGATGCGCGGATGCTCTACCTGCGGCTCGATCTCGTGAAGCACGGCCGCGTCGCGCTTGGAGTGCGGTTCCTCGAGCCGGCGGATTTTGAAATCCAGACCGACGCGCTCACGTCGCCGGGCGCTCAGGAGTTTCGGATTCTGCACCGCGGCACGCCCATGCGCACCTGCCAGAGCATGGTGTGCGGCGAATGCATCTCACTCGCCATTCCTCACGCCGACCTCGGTCTCGCCCCGGCAGTGCCGGTGAGTTTCCAAGTGCGAATCTTCCAGGATGGCATCGAGCGGGAGTGTTACCCGGAGAATGTGCCCTTCCAATTCCCGCTGCCGGGCGAACACGCCGCGCTCCAAAACTGGTTTGTGTGAAATCGGCGATTCCGAATTTAACCACGAAGACACGAAGGCACTAAGGGAGGAAGGGTGCTTCCCAAATCCTCTTCGTGCCTTTGTGCCTTCGTGGTTTCGTCCCCGCTTCCGCCGGCGTTGACCGTGCCGCGCGATGCGCTAGCCTCACGCCCCCAAAATGTCATCGTTGAAGAAAAAATTCCCGCGCCTTTTGCCAGAGCCGATCCGCAAAGGGATGAGTGCCGCCGATCTCATCGACTCCACCTTCAAGGCATACAACGGCGGCCGGCTCGCGGAGGCGTGCCGCCTTTTCTCCGGCAAGATGATCGCGGGCAATGGCACCGTGGGCATGGCGCTCACCGGCGCGCTCACGCCGGCTGGGCTCGGCCGCTCGGCCATCGTACCGCTCATGCGAGCGGGGTTTGTCGATTGGATCGTTTCGACGGGCGCGAATCTTTACCACGATCTGCACTTCGGGCTCGGCATGACGCTCCACGCGGGTTCGCCCTTTCTCGACGATGTGGTGCTGCGGCGCGAAGGCATCATTCGCATCTACGATGTGCTCTTCGATTACGATGTGCTCCTGGATACCGATGCGTTTGTGCGCCGCGCGATTCAGTCGCCGGAGTTTCAGCACGCGATGGGCACCGATGAATTCCACCACCTGCTTGGACGTTACGTTCACGAGCGCGAAAAGAAGCTCGGCATCAAGGAAGCAAGCGTGCTGAGCGCCGCGTATGCGCTGGGCGTGCCGATCTTCACGAGCTCGCCGGGCGACAGCTCCATCGGGATGAACGTGGCGGCGATGGCGATGCGGGACTCGCAACTTTCCTTCGACGTAAATCGCGACGTGAACCAAACGGCCGCCATCGTGTATGGCGCCAAGCGTGGCGGCTCGACATCGAGCGTCTTCTTCCTGGGCGTCGGCAGCCCGAAAAATTTCATGCTGCAAACCGAGCAGCAGATTCAGGAGGTCATGGGCATCGAGGAACGCGGACACGATTACTTCCTCCAATGCACCGACGCGCGGCCCGACACCGGCGGCTTGAGCGGCGCAACGCCGGGCGAAGCCGTGAGCTGGGGGAAGATCGACCCGGATAATTTGTCGGCGTGCGTGGTGTGTTACTGCGACTCGACTATCACGCTGCCCATCATCACCGCCTACGCGCTCACCAGGTCCAGGCCGCGGAAACCGAAGCGCCTCTACGCGCGGCGCGACGCACTTTACGAGCAGCTTCGCGAGCAGTATTTCAAACACGGAAGCGTGGAAAAGATCGGCCACCGCACGGACATCACCCAGCCGCAAACCAAGCGCCAGAGCCGTTCGGCAGCCGGCGCCAAACGCAATGGGTCGTAAGGCAGACGCCCGCGCGCTTCTCTTCGAGCGCATCCGCACTTCGCCGCCGAAATTCGTGCATGTCGTCGGCGTTCCTTACATCGTCGAGATCGAGCCAGTCGCCGAAATGCAGGAGGCCGATCACGTGTGGCTCACAGTTGAAGCGCCGCCATTCGGACGGCTGTGCTGTGCGATCAATACGCTCTCGCGGCTCAATCGCGACGCCGGCTTCGACCCGCGCGTCCGCGTCGGCATCGTGCCAAGCACGTGGAGCGAAAAGCCGGCGACCGGCCTCGAGGAAATCCCAGGGCTCGATTACGAAATGGTCGAGGCCTCCTATCCCGTCTCCTACGAAACCTACGAGCGTGACGCACTTGCCGCGCTGCTCGTGGCCAGGAGCAAGCTGGCCGTGCGCGCCGAAGTGTGGGGCGATCTTTTCGCGCGGCAGACCCTCGGCATGCACCAGATTCACAGCCGCCGCGCGAGCTCCGCCGTGCCGCTCGATATCCGCAAACGCGACGGCGCCCTCAAGCTCTACTACGCGGCGGACAACTCGGCGGAGATGTTCCTCTTCAAATTCTCCGGACAGTGAAGAGAAACCTGAAACCTGAGTTTCAGAAACTCGGCGCGGAACGCGCCACATTCTTCCACTCAGGTTTCAGGTCTCAGGTTTCAGGTTTCTCTCTTATGCGCCTCCTTCGCCACACCGACCCCGACTTCACCACCTCGCTCGCGACCTTCAAGCGCCACGCCGCGCCGCATCCGCATGTGCGCAAAGTCGTGCACGACGTGCTGCACGCGGTGCGCACCGAGGGGGACTCGGCGCTCCTGGAATTTGTCGAGCGCTTCGGCGGGCCGCGGCTCGCGGCGGAAGAGATGCGCGTCGCGGGAAAAGTGAAGGTGGATGCCGCGACGCGAGCGGCGCTCAAGGAAGCGCACGCGAATGTGTCCGCCTTTGCGAGGAAGAGCTTGCGCACGAGCTGGACGATGAAGAATGCGCAGGGCGCGCTGGTCGGCGAGCGCTTCGATCCGTTTCAGCGCGTCGGCATTTACGTCCCCGGCGGCACGGCTCCGCTGGTCTCCACCGGGATCATGACTTGCACGCTCGCGCAGGCTGCGGGCTGCCCGGAGATCGTCGTCACCACGCCGTGCGACCGCGAGGGCCACGTGAACGTGGCGCTGCTCCACGCGCTGCACGTCGCGGGCGCGACGGAGATCTACCGCGTCGGCGGCGCGCAAGCCATCGGCGCGCTGGCTTACGGCACGGAGACCATTCGGCCGGTGCAGAAAATATTCGGGCCAGGCAACGCGTATGTCGTCGAGGCCAAGCGGCAGGTCTTCGGACATGTCGCTATCGACCTGCTGCCGGGTCCGAGCGAAATCCTCATCCTCGCCGACGCGAGCGCGAACCCGGCATGGATCGCCGCCGACCTGCTGGCGCAAGCCGAGCACGGCAGTAGCAGCGCGATCCTTTTCATCACAAACTCCGCGCCTCTCCTGAAGCGTGTGGACGCGGAGATCGCCGCGCAACTCGGCGCGCTCGGGCGTCAGGAACATCTCGCGCCGGTGCTCGAGCAAGACGCGGCGCTCGTGCTCGTTAAGACGATCAAGGAAGGGATCGCGATCGCGAATGATTTTGCGCCAGAGCACCTCTCGCTCGTGACCAAAGACGCCGGCAAACTCGCCGCGCAGATCCGCACCGCGGGCGCTATTTTCCTCGGCGGCTACAGCCCGGTGGCCGCGGGCGATTTCGTCGCCGGGCCCAGCCACACGCTGCCGACAGGCGGCGCTGGCCGGTCCTTCTCCGGCCTCAGCGCCGACATGTTTCAGCGTCGCACCAGCACGGTGCAGTTCGACGCGAAGTCGCTCAGGAAATCCGTCACGGCCATCGCAAAGTTCAGCGAGATCGAGGGCCTCGACGCCCACGGCCGCAGCGCCGCGATCCGCTTCGAGTAACGACGGAAGCACCGGCCTCCTCGTGCGGCGCTATGCGTGTGTCTCCACGAAGCCGCACGAGGACGGCGGCGCTCCGTGTGGCGCTTCCGACGACAAGGGGCAGTCGCCGCGTTCAGAATTTCGCCTTGATGCCGCCCCAGAAGACGCGGCCGAGCGCGGGAAATCCGCGGGCTTCCTCGTAGCGTTCATCGAGCAGATTTTCGACGCGGCCAAATAGCTGGAGATTCCGAGTAATGTCGGCGGACACTGCCACATCCCACTTCACGTAGCCGCCGTTGCGCACGGTGGCGAAGCTCACGGGATCGATGTCGTCGCGCACGCCGACCAATGTCGCGTCGGTGTTCACATTGAAGCGTCCGAGGAAATGGTAATTCGCGCCGAGGCTCCCGGTCTGTTCCGGCCGGCGCAGCAACCGCGACTGCGTCGAGAGATTGCGCGCCTCGGCCAGCCAGGTGTAACTCGCCCACAAAGTAAGTTCCGGGAGCGGCCGCGCAGTAACTGCCACTTCCAACCCGCGCGTGCGCGCGCGCTGGACGTTAGTCTGGGTAAAGTTCGGCGCGACAAACGCAAAGGTAATCAGATCGCGGACGTCGTTTTCAAAGTAACGTGCTTCAATGGTTACTTTCTTCCCGAATAAGTCCTGCTCGAAGCCCGCGTCCCAGCCCAGGCTCTTCTCGGGCTTCAACTCGGGGTTGGCGACGAAGGAGGCAAAGGGCGGCTCGGACGGAAAACTAAGAAACAGATCGTTAAGCGACGGTGCCTTAAACCCGGTGCCAACCGACGCCTTGATCCGCGTCCCCGTTTCATCGAAGCGCCACACGCCTGCGCCGCGGTAAGTAAAGCGGCTGCCGAAGCGGCTGTTATCGTCAAACCGCGCGCCGCCAGTAAGAGATAACCGATCGAAGAGAGTTACCTGGTCTTGTAAGTAACCTGCGATGTTATCCACGCTCTCGTCGAATGGGATGGCGCCGACGGTCTCATAACTTCCGCGGTTCTCGTACCAATCGAGACCGGCGGTAAGGGTATTTTTGGCGGAGAGTTTCACGATATGCTGCCACCCGATCTGTATGGTATCGGAACGCGAATCCGAGAGGCCAAACGGATTGCCGCGATCGAATAACTCCTCGTGATTCTCCGACACAAACAAACTCTGCTGCCATCGACGTGAGACGGTAACTTCAATGCCAAGGCGCACAAAGAGACTTTCATCCTGCAGCCGTTCCGTCGGGTTTGCCGGACGCACCGCGACCGGGCCGGGTACTCCGGTCTCCGCGTTGGTATAACGTATCGTGGCGCCGAGCATGAGAGCTTCGAGCGGCCGGTAAGTGACCGATCCCGCCGCGGTAAGATTCCGGAAGTCGTCATTTACTCCGATGTTATCCGTGTCGAGATGCGAGATGGATAAGGCGCCGCTGAACTTGCTCGTCGCACCGGAGATTTCACCTGCCTGGCGAAAGGAGTTATGCGTGCCGCCCTCCAATGTCGCGGAACCAGTAGGTGGCCCCGCTCCTTTCCGCGTGATGATGTTAATAACTCCGCCCAATGCATCCGCGCCATAGAGCGTGCTCTGCGGCCCGCGCACGATCTCGATCCGCTCGATCTGGTCGGAAGTAAAGTTAGACAGAGTAACAAGCCCGGCGAGCGGATTGCCGATGCGCGCACCGTCGATCAAAAACAGAGTTTGGTTGGAGTTAAGCCCGCGCAAAAAGACCGAGGCCTGGCCACCCGGCCGGCCGGACTGCACCACCGACAGACCGGGCACATTGTGCAGAGCTTCGACGATGCTGCGCGCTTGGGAATGCTCGATCTGCTCGCGCGTGATCACGCTCACGGCGCTGCCCACTTCCTCGAGCGGCGCCTCGGTGCGCGTGGGAGTGACTACGATTTCTCCGAGCCGCACAGGATCCTCGGCAAAGGCCGGAACTAACACGACGACGCTGCACGACAACAAACGGCGGCAAAGACCGCCAAGGGTATTTTTCATTCTTAATCTCCTGGTTTCGAGAGATCGAAACGGAGTGCGAGATCGCCTCGTGTTTTCGGACCCCTCATTCTTCTTTCTTGCGAAGAAGTTTTCTCGAGAGCGCCCGCACACGCGGGGTCACGAAATGAGAGCGGACCGGGGAAGTATTCTGGCTCCTGGCTTTTTGGGGCGGTATAAGACCGCCCGCGTTCTTCTCCCCGCCTTCACCTCCGGCTTTCGTCGGAGATTGGCAATTTCGGGGAGTCGTATCCAGTTACAGCAGCGCAACTGCTTCCGATTTTCACGGAATTCCTTCCATCGATCCACTGACTTAAAACTCGCAAAGAACTACGCTGCGGAATCTGCCCGGCCACCGCAGCGAGCAGCAAGCGAATTTTTTCCCTGCCTTATCGCGGCGGCTTCCAACCCTTCAGCGGCCGGCCTTCAGCGGACCATGCCGCGTAATCCTGCCAGCCCCGCTCGAGAAGTTGCGCGCCGACCCGGAAGCGATCCGCGGCGCCGAGCACGATAACATTGATGCGGCGCGGCGTGACAATGACTTGCTCGCCATCCTGCCTCGACTCGGGAGCTTTGACCGCCGAGAGGATGACGCACTGGCCGGCGCGGCGCGTCGTGCCGGTCTTCACTCCGTCGATGTGATCCATGCCGAGGAGTTCATTGGTGTTGCGAAGAAGGTAGGCGCGCGTGCCGCTGCCGGCAGCTTCGATCGCGATCTTGCGTTCCTTCTGCGAGACGTAGAAACGAAACGCGCTGTTGCCCATCGCGTAGCTGGTGAGCCGGGCGAGATCTTCGGCGGTGGAGTAGGGGAGCGATCGCCCGGCGCCCTCGATCCCGTGCGGATTGAGGAAGCGCGTGCGCGTCATGCCGAGCCGCCGCGCGAGTGCATTCATCTGCGCCACGAATTCATCCACCGGAGTAAGCGCGCCGCCGCGGCTGAGCGCGCGGCCCACGTGGCTGGCGAGGGTCTCGGCGGCTTGATTGTCGCTCTGCATCATCGCCGCGTAGAGCAGATCGCGCAGTGAGCAGCGGTCGCCGGGCTGGAAGCCGATGCCGCCCGAGGCGCTGAGATCGACTGGGGAGTTTGGCGTGGTGGCGAGCTGGCCGAGATCCTGGCCGCGCGCCTCCGCCCAATCGAGCACCACCATCGCCGTCGCGATCTTTGTGAGACTTCCGATCTGGAGTTTCTTGGTGGCATTCGCGCTCTCGAGGATGGAGCCCGTGGTGCTATCCGCGATGACGTAGGCCGCTTGGGCATGGGCCTCGTGCGGGAAGAGCGCAGCGAGGAAAATGAGGGAGAGCAGGTGGAGCTTCATGGGCGACGGCGAGCGGGGAAGGTAGGGAAAAATTTTCGATTCCAAACTTCAAATCGTCGCGCGTTTCTAAACGCGACATTGCGTTTTTCCGGGGAGCGCACCCGTCCCGGGTGCTGGTCGCGGCGTCCTCGCCGCGACGGAATTTCGACCCGCGCCACATCGACAAGAGCTCCGCGCACGCAGACCCGCCGGCATCTCTTCCAAATACGAAGCTCTTGCTGAATCGTTCGCCGCGCGAGGTTCGTCGCAGCGGGACGCCGCGACCGGCGCGCGGGACGCGCGCGTTCCCCGGAACCGCGCCGCAGCTACCGCACGATGAGGCCGATGGCTGCGAGCAGCAGCGCGGAGCCGCACAGCCGCCGCAACATCACGACCGGACCGCGGGCGCGCTCCACGTTTCCAAACCAATGGCCGATGGTCCACACGAGCACGACGCTCCACATGCCGCGCGAATTGTAGAGCACGTTCGTATTGGTCGCGCCGATGTTTACGATGGCCCACGCGACGCCGCAGGCTTGCACGGCGAGTACCGCGCCGCCGCCGAGCGCCCAGCGCCACGTGGCTGGCGGCAGCGCGCGCAGACTTCCGCTAAAAAACGGCACCAAGGCAAACGAGAGCACCGCCACAGTGAGGAACATCGTGGCCGCGTAATGCGTGAAACCCCACGGCGGCACCCAACGCTGCTGGAGCACATCGGTAAAGGCAAAGGCTGCCGCCGCGGTAAAGCCGTAGAGCAGAGTGCGCAGGAGCGCGTCGCGTTGCGCGCTGCCACCGCCGCCGCCGAGCAGCGCAGTGGCGGCCGCGGTGAGGAGCACGGCGAACCACATCGCGGGCGTGACCACCGCGGCGCCGAGCAGCACGGTGAAGAGCGCTACGAAGATCACCTTGGAGCCGAGCACGGGCGTGGCCACCGAGACATCGCCGCGGGTCAGCGCGAGGAAGGTGAAGAGCTGACCGACGAAAAAAATGCAGCCCGCCGTGACCGCGTGCGCCACGTTTACGACACTCGCGTCGTGCTCCACCGGCAGCAGCCAGAGCAGCGAGAAGATCGCGGCCTGCACCCAGTTTGCGAGGAAGCTGATGCGCCACGGCCCGCACCCGCCCTCGGTCGCCCGCTTGAGCATCATCGCCGCCACCGGGTAGCACAGCGCCGAAGTGAGCGGGACGAAAAAAGGCAGCGGCAGATTCACGAGGCGCCGACGCTCGCGAGCAGCCTCCGCGGGCGCAAGCGTTTTGGCCCGAGCCGCGCTTTTCTTTCCGTGCGAGCTGAGGCACATTGCGCGCATGAAATTCCTCCCGTTCCTCCTCGCGGTCGCCGCCTCTGTCGCGCTCGCCGCTCCACACGACGTGCAGCAACTCCTCACCGACGCGCAGACGGCTTACATGCGCGGCGATTTCGAAACGGCGCGCGCAAATTTCGAAATGGTGTACAAGCTCGACCCGCGCAATCAGACGGCGATCGCCTATCTCAAGCGCATCAAACTCGAGCAGGCGCAGAAAGGGGGCGGCGGCGCTTCGACGGAAAAGAGACTGGCGGCGGTCCTCATCCCGAAGATCGAGTTCCGCGAGGCGACGCTGCGCGAGGCGCTGGACTTTCTCCGCACGAAAGTGAACGACGCAACGGGAGGCAAGGAGCCGGTGAATTTCGTGATGCAACTTCCCGAAGATGCCGCCGCCGCGAAGATCACGGTGAGCCTGGCAAATATTCCCTTCACTGAAGCGCTGCGCTACATCGGTTCGCTGGCCGGCGTGAATTTTGTGTACGACAAGTACGCGATCGTCGCAAAGCCCGCTGGCGCGAAAGCGGTGGAGCCCAAACCGGCGAATTAATTTAGGGGTCTTATGTAGCTGAGAGAGGGGCTCATGGCCAACCTCCGGCACACGAGGGGTGTGCCAGACATCACGGACGGGGCGTCGCGCTACGCCGAAAAATCACAGCAGTTGATACGCATCCACATCCACGGTCACGAAGACGTCCTCGGGAAACGTGAGTTTTCCCAGCACGGTGGCGAGGTGGCGGGAGAGGCGCTGGATGGCGCGCGTGCGCAGGATCAAATGGTAGCGATAGCTGCCGTGCGATTTCTCGAGGGGCGCGGGCGCGGGTTCGCCGAGCGTCACTCCATTTGGCAAAGCTTCCGCGAGCCGGCGGTGGAGCGTCTCGGCGGAGAAGCGGGCGCGCTCCTGGTGCTGGCTGCGCACGAGCACGAGCACGAGATGCGAGAAGGGGGGGTAATCCCACTGCCGGCGAAACTCGATCTCCTGCTCCCAGAATCCGTCGAAGTCGTGATGCCGCGCGAATTGGATCGACGGGCTGAAGGGAGTAAAACTTTGCACGAAGACCTCGCCTTCGACGTCGCCGCGACCGGCGCGGCCGGCCACTTGTGTGAGCAGTTGGAAGGTGCGCTCGCCGGCGCGGAAGTCAGGCAGGTGCAGGGAAAGATCGGCATTGACGATTCCCACCAGCGTCACATTTGGAAAGTGCAGGCCCTTGGCGATCATCTGCGTGCCGACGAGGATGTCGATCTTGCCCTGGCGGAATGCGGTGAGCGTTTCGCGGAACGCATCGCGCCGTTGCATGGCGTCGGCGTCCATGCGCTTCACGACGGCTTTCGGGAAAATCTTCGCGACGGTGTCTTCCACTTTTTCGGTGCCGGTGCCGCTCCAGCGGATGCCGGGGTCGCGGCACTCGGGACACGTTGCGGGCACCACGGCTTGATGGCCGCAGATGTGGCAGACCACGCGCGCGGCGCCGCGGTGAAAAGTGAGCGCCACCGAGCAATTCGGGCACTGGCACACGTGCCCGCATTTCTGGCAGATGAGCGAGGTCGAGAAGCCGCGCCGATTGAGGAAGAGGATGGTCTGCTCCCGGCGCTCGAGCCGCGCGCGCATGGCGGTGATGAGGCGCTCGGAGAGGATGGCTCCCTTTTTCTGCGACTCCATGCGCAAGTCGATGATGCGGATGTGCGGCATCTTGCGCGCGTCGATGCGGGCGGTGAGCCGCAGCAGTTCGTACTTGCCGAGCCGCGCATTATGAAAGCTCTCGAGCGAAGGAGTGGCGCTGCCGAGCAGCACGGCACAGCCTTCCATGTGGCCGCGCAGCACGGCGATGTCGCGCCCGTGGTAACGCGGCGTCTCTTCCTGCTTGTAAGTATTCTCGTGCTCTTCATCGACGACGATGAGGCCCACGTTTTCGCACGGCGCAAAGATGGCCGACCGCGCGCCGATGACGATGCGCGCGCGGCCCGAGCGGATGCGGTGCCACTCGTCGTGCCGCTCGCCTTCGCTGAGGTGGGAGTGCAGCACGGCCACTTCGTGCTGCGTGAGGGCGAAGCGGGACTTGAAGCGCTCGACGGTCTGCGGTGTGAGCGAAATTTCCGGCACGAGCATGATGGCCGTCTGCCCGCGCTGCAGCACGCGGTCGATGGCCTGGAGGTAGATCTCCGTCTTGCCGCTGCCGGTGACTCCGTGGAGCAGGAGGGGCTTGGGAATGTGACTGGTGACTGGTGATCGGTGACTGGTGGAAGAGTCGATCGCGGCGCACACGCGCTCGAAGACGGCGAGCTGTTCTTCGTTGAGCTCGAGCTTGCCGGCGGCGACGAAGGTCTCGTGCTGCGTGGGATCGCGCTCGACTTTGGCGGGCTCGGTGAGGAGCAGGCCTTTTTTTACGAGCGCTTGCACCACGGCGTGTGTGGCGTCGCACTTGTCGCTGAGCTCGGCCACGGCCACGGGCGCGGCGGCTTGCGCGAGGAAATCGATCACGCCGGCCTGGAGCGGCGCTTTGCGGCGCAAGGTCTCGAGCTCCTCCGCGTCCACCTCCCGCGCGAGCCGCGCAAAGAGCCGCATCTGATGTCCGACCTCGGCCTTGCGGATGACTTGCGGGAGCACGCTCTTCATCGCGGCCTCGATCGAGCAGCAGTAGTAATCCGCGATCCAGCGCCCCAGATCGATGAGCAACGCGTTGAGCACCGGCTCGGCGCTCACGACCTCGGCGATGAGCTTCACGCCGGGCGCATCGGTGTGGTCGAGCAACTCGATGATGGTCGCCAGCGCCGTTCGAGTCCGGACCGGCACGCGCACGCGGGATCCGACTTGCAACGTGGCAGCCACCGCCTCTGGAAGCTCGTAATCAAAGGCCTTCCCGGCCGAATCATCGACGAGCACGCGAGCGAAACGAGGCATGGCGGGAGGGGAGAGTTGAGTGATGAGCGATGAGTGTTGAGTGCCGCCGGTGCTTGAAACAATGCGCGCAGCGCCACTTCTCCATCACTCAACACTCAACTCTCAACATTCAACTCTCCCAGAAACTCTCCCTTGAGCCGCCGCAGCCGCGCGCCTAGCCTCCGCTCCATGAGTCTCCTGCTCGACCGGCCCGCCATCCGCGCGCGTGTGCATCGCATGTCGGTCGAAGATTATCACCGCATGGGCGAGATGGGCATGATCGATGAGAGCCATGAATTGCTGCGCGGATACATCGTCAAGAAGATGGCCAAATCCCCCCTCCACACTCGCATCTTCCAGAAGCTCTTGATGCAACTCATCCGCACTGTTCCTGCCGGCGTCTTTGTGCGTCCGGAGCAACCGGTGACCATCGGCGAATCGGAACCCGAGCCTGACTTTTCGGTCGTGCGCGGCGATCCGGACCACTACGCCAGACGGCATCCGACCACGGCCGAACTCGTGATCGAAATTGCCGTCTCGTCACTCGAAGAGGACAGTGGAGAAAGCGGACATCTACGCGGAGGCAGGCGTGCCCGAGTATTGGCTGGTGCGGCCGGGGCAGGCGGAGGTGGATGTGTACCGTTTGCCGGTGGCAGGCCACTACACCGAGCACACAACGTTGCGCGGCACGGACGTTCTCCGATGCTCGGTCCTTGCGGGCGCCGAGGTAAGGCTCGACGCATTGTTTGCCGTTGGGGGAAGTTGAGTGTTGAGAGTTGAGTGATGGAGAAGTGGCGCTGGACACAGCATCTTCGCGCCACTCAACTCTCAACTCTCAACTCGCCCCAACATGGCCACCAGCATCATCGACCCCGCGCGCATCGAGCGCATTGAATTCAGCAACGACGAGATCGCGCGTTACTCTCGGCATCTCATCATGCCGGAGGTCACGCTCGAGGGACAGAAGCGGCTCAAGGCCGCCAGCATCCTGTGCATCGGCGCCGGCGGGCTGGGCTCGCCGATCGCGCTCTACCTTGCCGCGGCGGGCGTCGGGCGCCTCGGGTTGGTGGATGGCGATACCGTGGATTTTTCCAATCTCCAGCGCCAAATCCTGCACGGCACCAAGGATGTCGGCCGCAAGAAATTAAACTCCGCGCGCGACCGCATCCGCGAGGTCAATCCCAACGTGCAGGTCGATCTTTACGACACCTTCTTCACCGCGGCCAATGCGCGCGAGATCACCGAGCCTTACGACATCCTCATCGACGGCACGGATAATTTCCCGACGCGCTACTGCTCCAACGACGTCTCCGTGTTCCTGAAAAAGCCGAACGTGTATGGCTCCATCTTTCGCTTCGATGGGCAGTGCACCGTCTTCGCGCCGCATCTCGGCGGGCCGTGTTATCGCTGCATGTTTCCGGAGCCGCCGCCGCCGGGCATGGTGCCGAGTTGCGCGGAAGGCGGCGTGCTCGGCGTGCTGCCGGGGATCATCGGGGTGATGCAGGCCATCGAGGCCGTGAAGCTCATCGTCGGCATCGGCGAGCCGCTCATCGGGCGCATGATCGCCTTCGACGCGCTCAAGATGAAGTTCCGCGAATTCAAGCTGCGGCGCGATCCGAAGTGCCCGGTGTGCGGGGAAAATCCGACCGTCACGGAGCTTATCGACTACGACCAATTCTGCGGCATCCCGCAGGCGAAAGCCGCCGAGGAGGAAGAGGCGCACGTGCCGCACATCGGAGTGCGCGAGTTGAAGGCGAAGCTCGATCGCGGCGACAAGTTTCAGCTCATCGACGTGCGCGAGCCTTATGAGTGGGACATCTGCCACATCCCCGGCGCGCGCTTGATCCCGCTCGGCCAGCTTCCCTCGCGGATGAGCGAACTCGACAGCGCCGACGAGATCGTCCTCCAGTGCAAATCCGGCGCCCGATCTGCGCGCGCGCTCAAGCTTTTGCAGGAAGCAGGATTTGGAAAACTCGCCAACGTGGAAGGCGGCATCGCGGCGTGGGCGGAGGAGATCGATCCGAGCGTGCCGAAGTACTGAGCCGGAACGATTGCAATTGGCGCAGCTTGCGTAGCGCGGACGCCCTCGTCCGTAAATGTCTGGCGGACGCCTCGTCCGCCGATTTCTGGGAGACCGAACCAGGATCGTTGGTCGTGTGGAACCCCTCGGGCGAGGCGCCCG
>JBBRXP010000081.1:0-24617 GCA_038238555.1 Chthoniobacterales bacterium
GGTGCTTTCTACGTGTGGACTCAAGCCGAGATCGTGAAGGTGCTCGGCGAAGAGGCGGCCGCGATTTTCAACCGTTGCTACGGCGTGGAAGAGGACGGCAACTCGCCGGCGGGAAGCGATCCGCAGGGCGAGCTCAAGGGGAAGAACACGCTCATCGTGCGGATGTCGGCGGCGGATGCGGCGAAGTTTTTCAAGAAGAGCGAGGTCGAAATCGAGGCCTCGCTCGCCGAGTCGCGCGGAAAACTTTTGGCCGTGCGCGCGCAACGGCCGCGGCCGCATCTCGACGACAAGATCATCACCGCGTGGAATGGGCTCATGATTTCGGCCTTTGCCCGCGGCGCGCAGGCGCTCGACGACACGCGTT
Organism: Chthoniobacterales bacterium; assembly: GCA_038238555.1. GTDB lineage: Bacteria > Verrucomicrobiota > Verrucomicrobiia > Chthoniobacterales > Chthoniobacteraceae > JANNXQ01. Next base: position 365 of record JBBRXP010000081.1, read on the forward strand.
ATCTCACCGCCGCGCAAGGCTCGGCGCGCTTCCTCCGCGAGCATCTGTGGAAGGACGGCGCGCTGCTGCGCAGTTATCGCGAGGGCGCGAGCGCGGTGCCGGGTTTCGCGGACGATTACGCGGCGCTCGTGCAAGGGCTGCTCGATCTTTACGAGGCGGACTTCGACGTCGCGTGGGTGCGCTGGGCGCTCGAACTTCAGACGAAACAGGACGCGCTCTTTGCCGACACCGAACACGGCGGCTACTTCAGCGTGGCGGCGGGCGATCCGAATATCCTGCTGCGGATGAAGGAGGACTACGATGGCGCCGAGCCTTCGCCCAACAGCGTGGCCGCGCTCAATCTCCTGCGCCTCGCGCAACTCACCGGCGACCGCGCGCTCGCCGACCGCGCGATGAAGACCATCGCGGCATTCTCCGACCAGCTCTCTCTCGCCCCGACCGCGCTGCCGCAGATGCTGTGCGCGCTCGACGCATCGCTCGCCAAGCCGCGCCAGATCGTGATCGCCGGCCCGCGCGACTCGGCCGACACACGCGCGTTGCTGCGCGAGGTGCATCGCGTTTTTGTCCCAAATAAAATCGTGCTGCTGGCCGACGGCGCCGGGGGACAGCAGTGGCTTGGCGAGCGGCTGGAATTTCTGCGCACGGTCGGGCCGCTCGGAGGCAAGGCCGCGGCATTCGTGTGCGAGGACTTCGTCTGCCAGCTTCCGACCAGCGATCCGGCGCGGCTGCGCGAGCTCTTGAAGTAGCGGTGGCTTGCCTTGTCGGGTGCCGGGCGATTAGCTCCGGCCATGAACATTAAATCCCTTCTCGCCCTCACCGCCGCCTTCGCGCTCAGCGCCACCGCGCTGTTTGCGGAGAGTCCAAACAGCTACCAAGTCACCGGTCCGATCATCGAACTCACGGACGCGAAAATCGTGGTGATGAAGGGCAAGGACAAATGGGAACTCGCCCGCAACGCCGATACTAAAGTGACCGGCGAACTCAAAGTGGGCGCAAAGGTCACGATCGAGTATTCGATGACTGCGAAGACCATCGACGCGAAGGCGAAGTAAGAGGGGGGTGTAAGGTCGCCGGTGGCGACGTCCCGCGGTAGCGATTCCCCCTCGAATCGCGCGCGCCGAGACGGATGCCCAAGGAGCGGCGATTTGCAATCGCCGAACCAAAGAACCTGCGCGGAGAGCGCGCGCGATGGGACGCGGAGGCTCTGGATGTTCGGCCATTGCTCGTGCTCGTGGGCCCGTGAAGGGATTAGCTCGCTATCGCTCGGAGCGTTGGCTCCGCGATTGCAAATCGCCGCTCCTTGCGCAGGTTTCACCCCCCCGCGCTGGCTTGCAACGCGCGCTCGACGAGGAGTGTGGCGAGGCGCTGGGTGGCTTCGTCGAGCGCGGCGGTGGCGGCTCGAAGCGGCTGGGCGGCGCCGGCGGCGAGCGCGCGTTCCACGTCGCTCACGCGCGCGGCGATCGTGGCGTGCTCGTCGCCGGTGAGCTGGGCGCCGACTTGCACGAGGGCTTTGCGCACGGCGGGCAGAAGCTCGTCGGCTTTCATTTTTGCTTCGACGAAAATGCGGTCGTTCACATCCTCGAAGGCGTGTTCGAGAGAATCTTCGAGCATCTTTTCCACGGCCTCGTCGCTCACGTCGAGGGCGCTGGTCATCGCCACCACCTTCTCGCGGCCGCTGCGGGTGTCGCGGGCGAGGACGTGCAGGATGCCGTTGGCGTCGATCTCAAATTGCACGCCGACTCGCGCCTGACTTTTCGGCGCGGGCTCAAACTCGAGCTCGAAGTGGCCGAGCGGCCAGTTGTCTTTTGCCAGCTCGCGCTCGCCTTGCAGCACCTTGAGGGACATCGCGCGCTGGCCGGCAACGGCGTTGGTGAACATCTCGCCGGCTTTGATGGGGATGGTCGAATTGCGCGGGATGATGACATTCATCAAGCCGCCAAAAGTCTCGATGCCCAGCGAGAGCGGCGTGACATCGAGCAGCACGACATTGTGCACCGCGCCGCTCAAGATGCCGGCCTGGATGGTCGCGCCGAGCGCCACGGCTTCGTCGGGATTCTGCGAAACATTGGGCTCACGCTGAAAAATTTCGCGCACAAATTCTCGGACCAGCGGCATCCGCGTCTGGCCACCGACGAGGATCATCTCATCGAGATCGGCAGGCGTGAGCTGCGCATCCTGGAGCGCGCGCAGGCAGTGGGCGCGCGTTCTTGCAACGATGGGCCGCGCGAGCCGCTCGAGTTCCGCGCGCGTGAGCCGATACACGAGGCTCGCGCCGCTGCTGGCAAACGGCTGCGGAATCTCGACCGCGTCTTCCTCCGAGAGCCGATGCTTCGCCGCCACGACCAGGTCGCGCTTCTCCCAATCGGAGATCGGCAACTGGCAATCGGCAATGAGCGCCGTGTCGATATCGTCGCCGCCGAGCCGCGTGTTGCCGTTGGTGGCGAGCACTTGGAAGACGCCCTGGTTGAGCTCGAGGATCGAGATGTCGAAGGTGCCGCCGCCGAGATCGAAGACGGCGATCTTTGAGCGGTCGCGCAGTTTGTCGAGGCCGTAGGCGAGCGCGGCGGCGGTGGGCTCGTTGACGATGCGCTCGACGCTGAAGCCGGCGAGTTCGCCCGCGGTCTTCGTGGCGTGGCGCTGGGCGTCGTGGAAATACGCGGGCACGGTGATGACGGCGCGCGTGACCTTGCAACCGAGTGCGCGCTCGGCGTCGGCCTTTATTTTTTTCAGCACGAGCGCGGAGATTTCCTCCGGCGAGTATTCGCGGTCGCGCACTCGCACGCGCACGGGAGTGCCGCGCGCGCCGGCCAGCGCGTAGCTCACGTCGTCCGCTTCCTCGCCCGCGCGGCGGCCGATGAAACGCTTGATTGAATAGACGGTGTGCCGCGGATCGAGCGCGCGCATTCTCTCAGCGGTCCGGCCGACGATGGGCTCTCCGCTGGCGGGAAAATGAACGACCGAAGGAGTGAGCCGCTCGCCGTCGGCATCCGCGATGAGCACGGGGAAGCCCGCATCCATCGCGCCGATGAGCGAGTGGGTGGTGCCGAGGTCGATGCCGACGAGCGGTGAATTTTCAGTTTTCAATTTTCAATTTCGCGCGACTTGAGCTCAAAGAGCGCTTCGCGGAATTGGGCGCTCCATTTTCCGAGGAAGGAGAGTTGCTGATAAAGCGCGGCGAGCGACTCGGGTGTAGCTGCCCACGTTTCGTCGAGCGCCTGCAACTCCGCGATGGCTGCGTCGCGCGCCGTGTCCAGTTGCGCAAGCGCGCTCGCGGTGCGGCGCTCTAGCGCGATCTTCTCGCCAGCGAGCAGTGCGGTCGCGAGCGGGCCGGTGGCCGAGATGGCGCGCAATCGAAAGCCCTCGTGCTCCCGCCGCAGCGCCGCGAGTTGCATGAACATGGCGGCGAGCGCCGAGGGAATCTCCGCACTGCGCGCGAGCAGCGCCGGCGCTTGCAATTCGAGCAAGTGCCGCAAGCGCGCCGCCGGATCGCGCAGCACCAGCCACGCGGCATTGATTGCCGCAAAAGCCGCGGCATCGCCACCCGGCGAATCCGGATGCGCGGCGGCGCCGAGCCGGTGAAAGGATTCCTTGAGCGCGGCGGGCTCGAGCCACGGAAGGCGCGGCTGGTGAAGCGTGGCAAAGTGATCGGACACGGGCGGGAAGTTGAGAGTTGAGTTGCGCCTCTCCACTCTCAACTCTCAACTTCCCCTGCCATGCAATCCCTCCGCCACTTCCGCGCGCTGCTCCCCGCGGTGGCGCTCCTCTGCGCCGGCTGCCACGGCATTACTGAGGCGGACAAGGCGGCGGCGATCGCCACCGTGCAACAGAATCTCGCGGCGATGGAGGAACGCAATGCCGACGCCGTCTCGGCGACCCTTCATTCTCAGAGTCCGCACTTCGAGAAGACCAAGATGCTGACCGACCAACTTTTTAGGAGATACGAAATCCATTACGAACTCAAAGAGGCGGTGGTGGAGTCGGTCACGCGCGATGCCATCCGCGTGCGCTTTGCGCAAGAGGCGATGAAGACGAGCGGGCCGCCGGAATTCAAAAGCAACCGCACCTCGGGTGTGCACGTGCTGCGCCGCGAAGGCGGCGCGTGGAAGCTCTGGTCCACGGAAGTCCGGGAGGTCACTCCGCTCTGAAGCAAAATTCCAAATTCCAAATTCCAAGTTCCAAATAAATTCTTAGGAATGGAAAACAAGGAACGAACTCGGCTGCGCGCCCTGTTGGTTTTACTTTTTCCATTCCTTGTTCTGATTGTTTGGAATTTGGAATTTGGAATTTGGAATTTTTTTTAGAGTTCGCCCATGCACGACCGGCTCATCCACATCCGCCAGCAACTCGCTGCGCTCGTCGCTCTCGCGCTCGCTTCGGCGTTGTGCGCGGGGTTCGTTGCGGTGCGCACGCTTTACTCCCAGCAGATCGCCTTCACGGCCTTCCTGTGGAATCTCTTCCTCGCGTGGGTGCCGCTGGTCGCGGCGCTGCCGGTGTATGCGCTGGGGGGGCGCGGCGCCGGGCGCTGGCCCGTCATCGCGGTGTGCGCGGTGGTGTGGTTTCTTTTTTTTCCAAACGCGCCCTACATCGTCACCGACCTCAAGCACCTCCACCAGCGGCCCGGCGTGCCGATCTGGTACGACTTGATCACCATCATGGCCTTTGCGCTCACGGGCCTCTTCGTGGGCTACCTCTCGCTCTATCTCATGCAGGAAGTGGTGCGCCGCTGGGCTGGGCGCGGCGCGAGCTGGTTCTTCGCGCTGGGCATGCTCGGGGCCAGCGCGTACGGCATTTATCTCGGGCGCTTCCTGCGCTGGAATTCCTGGGACGCGCTGCTCGATCCCATCCAGACGGTGGCCGATGCCGCCAAGATCGCCAACCTCGCCACCAACCGGCAGGCGCTCGCATTCTCCGCCACCTTCTTCGCCTTCTCGCTCGTGTGTTATCTCATCGTCTATTCCTTCACCCATCTGCACGCGTGGGCGGGGCCGGAAAGGAAGGCATAGAAAAAGCCGATTGCCGTGGCGCGCCAATTGCATTAACCCGGGAAAGTCATGGCCCTCCTCCGCTCCCTCTTCTGGCTCGCGCTTTTCGTCGCGGCCACCTTCGGCTTCACGGTGCTCTTTGAGCACGGCCCGTCGAACTACCAGGAGAACGCGCGCAAGGAGGCCGACTTCCTTGCGAAGATGTTTAGCGCCAAGGTCGAGAAGAAAGCGGACACCAGCGACAAGCTGCTGAGGTAGTGGCGGTGGGAAGCACGCGCGTCTCGCGACGACGGACTTCAAAAAGCGCGCTGTCGGCAAGAGCTCCGCACCACGACGGTTCTTAGGGCGCAAGGCTTTTCCTTGAGCGCACGCACAGATAAGTTCGTCGCGGCGAGGACGCGGCGACCAGCGCGCGGGACGCGGCGCGCTCCCCGGAGTTCACGCTCCGCGCCGTACTTTCATGGACGGGATTGTCAAACCGAAGGACGCGGTGTTATTTTCACGCACCCTCCTATGCCCATCCAGACTGATAAGGAATTGTCCCCCGGCGCGCGCGCGCTGTGGTTGAAAGCGCTGAGCGCCGTCGAACTCAAGAACCACGGTTACGCCATCTCACTCATTCGGGCCGTGCTCAAAGAAACGCCCGGCTTCCTCGACGGCCGCAAGCGGCTGCGCAAGGTCGAGATCGTTTTTACTCGCGGGAAAAAGAGTTTCCTCTCCGGGCTCTCCACGGCATCGCTCAAAGGCGCGAGCTACGTGAAAAAAGATCCGGTGGCGGCAATGGAACTCGCCGAAACGATTCTCGAGACCGACCCCACTAACGCCCAGGCCAATCATCTCCTCAAAGAAGCCGCCAAGGCCGCGGGCTACCCGGAGATCGCCGCCTTTGCGCTCGAGACGCTCATCGATGCCAATCCGACCGACACCAAGATCATGCACGAACTTGGCGAGCACTTCATCGCGATGGGCAATTCGGACAAGGCGGTGAACGTTTACTCCAGGATCGCCGAGATCAATCCCGCGGATCTCACTGCGGTCAAACGCAGCAAGGATGCGGCGGCGACGGCGACGATGAAGAGCGGCGGTTGGGACAGGGAAGGCGTGAGCTACCGCGACCTCATCAAGAACAAGGAGGAAGCCGTCTCACTTGAGCAAAAGAGCCGCGTGGTCCGCAGCACTCAGGCCATCGACGCGCTGCTCGACGAGCTGCATCCGCAGTGGGAAGCGCAACCCGAGCACATCGACAATTCCAAGCGCATGGCCCGGCTCTGGGAGGAACGCTACGAGACGGAAGCCACCGACGAGGCGCTCACCAACGCGATCTGGTTTTACAACCACACCAATGACGTGCTCAAAGGCAGCGACCCCGGCATCCAACGCAAGCTGTCCGATCTCGTCTTCAAACAGACCGAGACCGAGATAAAAGTGGAGGACGACTACATCGCGCAGACCGAGGAATGGCTCGCCGCCGAAGAAAACGCGAGCCACCCGGACGCGCCGGGGCTTCAACAAGCTGTCGAGGAATCGAAGCACAAGGCCGCCGAACTCAAGCAGCGCCGCGACGCACTGCTCATCAGCGACGCCCGGCGCCGCATCGACCGCAACCCCACGGACCTCCAACTCCGCTACGAACTAGGCGTCCTGCTCGTGCAGAGCGGCCAATACAGCGAAGCCATCTCCGAACTGCAAAAGGCGCGGCAGAATCCCAACGCGCGACTCAAGGCCATGAACCTGCTCGGCCAATGCTACACCGAGAAAGGAATGCTCGATCTCGCGGTGAAACAATTTAAGGACGCCTCGAGCGAAATCCTCGGCATGGACATCACCAAGAAAGACATTCTCTACAAGCTCGGCCTCGTCCACGAGCGCATGGGCAAGAAGGACGAAGCCATCACGTGCTTCAAGGAAATCTACGACGCCGACTACGGTTACAAAGACGTGGCCAAACGCGTGGAGAGTTCCTACGGCGGATAGCTGCAACGCCCTCGCCGCGCGGGATCCTGGGCCTCCGTACTTCCAAGCGAGACGATGGAAAAATCCGGAATCCGAATCTCGAGTCTTTGAAATACAATTGGCCCGCCCTCCTGAGTTTCGCGCCGCGGATCGTTCGAAGCTCGCAGAGCCAACGGAACCCGAAGCGCGAAAGCTGCCCGTGTGGCAGTTGTTGCGTTGGATGATGGGCGCAGAGCGAACCCTGTACGGCCGCGAGGTTCCGAGGAGCGCGCGGGACGCGCGCGCTCCCCGTCACCGCTGAGCGAGCTTCGCGGCGGCTTCGGCGATCCAGCCGGTGTCGGGGAGCGCGTAGGGACGGAACGTTTCGAGGTGGCCTTCCTGTTCGTTGTAAAAGAGCGCGCGGTGCAGGCCGAGGGCGCTCGCTTTTGGCGACTCGATGAGGCTCGCGGAATCGTTCGCGCTCATTTGGAAGACGACGCGCATTTCAAATTCCGTGAGCGCCTTTCGGCTCATCGCGCGGTTCACGTTGTTGAAGGTATCGACGCTCGTGAGGATGTGCATGCCCACGCTGCTGCCTTCGGTGATGAGCTCGTTGAGCTGCGCGCCGGGGTTTGCCGGTGCATCGGCGTCGCCGGAGGAAAAAGAAAAATCCTCCTCGTGCCGCAGCTTTTTGAATTTGTTCAGCCCGTGGATGAACACGAAGACGGCGGGCGCATCGGCGGTGCGCTCTCCGGCCACGCGCGCTTTCATTTCCGCGGAGATTTCATTCATCGCGGCGGCGACTTCCTGGCCGCGCGCGACGGAAACCCCGTGCGGAATCGCGCGCACGACGCTCTCTATGAAGTCGGTCTCCGCGCCGGCATTGGCGCTGTGCATCAGGAAAAATTTCGCCGTGCCGAGAGGATACTGCGCGGCGAGCGCGAGCATCGAAAGTCCCACGATGGAAAGCGCGGCCTCGTCGCGCTGGCCGACGATGAGCAGGTGATTGCCGCTCTGCCGGCGGAAGACGGCTTCGGTCGGTCCCTTGATCGAATTCGGCGCACCGAGCCAGCATCGCGCGGCCCCGGGAGCGGCCACTGGAGCGGTGTCGAGCACGGTGCGCAGCGCGTCGTTTTCGCGGATGTCGGCCGGCGCATTTCCCTCGAAGACGATGGGGCTCGCGTGCCGATCGCCGTGCTGCACGGCGAGTGCGTGCACCTTGTCGAGCCACTCGTCGCGCTCGTCGTCCGGCAGCCACACGACTTGAAACGGACTGTTGCCCTCGGACGCGCCGGAGGCGTCGTTATAGATGCCTTCGCCGGGCCGCGAGAGCAGGCGCGGCGCGGAATTGCTGTCGTCCATGATGAGGTAGGCGTCGGCTTCGTTGCACTGGAGCGCCACGCGAATAGCCATCTGCCCGAGTGTGGCGCGGGCCAGCGAGTAAGCACCGCCGAGCGTTTGTGAGCCGAGCAGCACGTGGATGCCAAAGGCGCGGCCCTGGCGCACGATGCGATCGAAGAGGAGCGAAGCGGTCTGCGCGACCGCATCGTCATCGACGAAAAATTCCTGAAACTCATCGATGAGCAGCAGCGAACGCGGCATGGGCTCGACGCCGCCCGTGCGCTTGTAGCCGGCGAGATCCTGCACGCCGAGTTTGCGAAAAATATCGCCGCGCCGCTTGAGCTCTTCATCCAACCGCTGGAGCACGCTGAGCGCAAACTCGCGGTCGCTCTCGATCGCCACCACGCGCGCGTGCGGCAGCCGCTTGGTCGCGTAGCACTTGAACTCGACGCCTTTTTTAAAGTCGATGAGGTAGAACTCGACCTGCTCCGGCGAGCACGCGAGCGCGAGATTGGTGATGATGACGTGGAAGAGCGTGGATTTGCCCGAGCCCGTCTTGCCCGCAAAGAGCGCGTGCTGGCGCGTGCCTTTGCCGATGGCGAGATACTGGAGCTTGGTCGCGCCGGTGCGCCCGACGGCGATCTTCAGCTCATTGGTCGTGTCATTGGTCCAGTACTCCGCGGGCCGCGGCGCGATCTGCTCGAAGGGCACTTCCACGCGGTTCGAGTCGATGCTGTTCTGGCCGATCTTATGCACGAGCTTCACGGCGAGCGCAGGGTCGGGCGGCGGATCGAGCGCGAGCGGCGTGCCAGATTCAGCACGCTCGTTTTTGATCACGAAGCGCTCGCCGTCGCGGTGAATGCACACGCTGTTTTGCCGCAACTCATCCGGCAGGAATCCATCCGGCAGCGGGAGCCGCTGGTCCCAGTGGATGAGAGTAAAGATGCCGCAGCGCGGGCCGCTGATGGCGATGCTTTGGAGCCGCTTGGCAGCCACGTCGCTGAAGTTTGCGGGGAAATCCGCGACGACGAGGAAGTGATATTTTTCGGCGACACTGCCGGCCTTCTCGTTGTACTCGCTGATGGTCGCGTATTCGTTGCGCAGGTACATCTGGATCACTTTCTCGATGTGCTCATTCAAGTCGGCGAGCCGCTCTTCGATCTGGTCGCGCTGTGTCCAGATGCGGCGGTTGACGAGGCTCTCCTCGTAATCGGCGAGGTGCATGAGCCCGGCGAAATTTTGCCCGAGCCCGACGGGGTCGATGATCGTGAAGGCGAGCTTGCCCGGTGGCGTAGTCGAGAGCTGGCGGAGGATGATGTTATTGAGCGCGCCGATGACCGATGCACCGACGGATTCGCGCGTTTCAAAAAGCAGCGAGCCTTGCGCGGGGAAGGCCAGCGCAAGCGGCACGGAGACTTGCGCCGGGCCTGGCAGCGGGAGCCGCGGGTCGTGGGGAATGGCGGGCGTGAGATCGAGGTCGATGTGCGCGAATCGCGTGGCCGCGGTGAACTCGGTGGGCGGCGTCCACGTCTCGACGAAGCGCGCATCCCACGGCGGAAAGCGCGCGTCGAGCGCGTCGTTCATCGCGCCGAGGGCTTTGTAGAGCGGCACGATCTCGCGCTTCCATTCCGCCGCGAGCGTCGCCCACTCGGCGGCTTCATTTTCCTCGAACGTCGTCGTCTCGATCGCGTGCGATTGGGTGAGCTGTTGCCTCCGCACTTTGGTTTCGGTCGTAAGTTCGCCCACCCGGTTGGCGCGGTCGGTCTCGATGCGCGCGAGTTTCGGCGGGCCAAACTTTTCGATTTTCTCGAGCACGCGCGGCGTTTGCGTCTCGAGTTTTTCGCGCGCGGCTTTTTCAAATTCCGCCTCGATGGAATCCGCGCGATCCCACTGCGCCTGAATCTCCGCGGCGGCGCGATCGTGTTCATCATTGAGCCGCTGGCGTTCCCTCTCGCGCTGCGCTTCGGCGGCGGCGGAAGCGGCGTCGTGACTGCGGCCCGCCTCGGCCAGCGCGGTGGCCAGCGCGGTGGCCGCGGCCCTCGACTGCCTCGCGCCGAGGTAATGCACGGCGCAGACCGCGACGAGAAAGACTTCCACGGCGATGCCCGCGATCGAGGCCCCGCCGAGAAAGAAGCCGAGCGCGAGCGCGGCGAGCACGAGGAGTCCGATGACCGCCGGAAGTTGCACATACATGAAGATGCGCGGCAGCAAAAATTCGCGAAACGCGTCGAGCATTTCTCCGGCGGTGTGAAGATGCGCCTGGAAATCCTCGAATGAGCGATCGCGATCCACGGTCGGCGGCGCCGCAGCGCCGGTGCGTTTGCGCCGCAGCATTCGCCGATGCGTCCAATAACCGGCGAAGCTTTTCCGCGCGCGTCGCTCCAGCGTCACGAATGCCGCGCGCTGCTCCGCGAGCTTTGCTGCAAAGGCCGCGTAATCCGCGGCTGCCGCTTCCTTGCCGGCTGTGAGCCGGCGTTCGGCAAAGAAGTGTTTCATCTGGAGGTCGCCCATCCACCGCTGCTTCGCCTCCCGCGCACGCTTCGGCAGATTGCGGATGCCCGCCGTGCGGTAGCGCTCCACTCTCTCACGACGCCCCGCATACTTCGCCGCCAGGCGCGCCAACTCGCTCTTTGCGCGCGCGTCCACATCCGCGGTCTGCGCGGCGAGCCGGGTGTCGAGCTTCTCGACCGCGTCGCGAGTCTTCTTGCTCGCGGAATAGCGGCGATCGCGCAGCTCACGCCGGAGCGTTTCCTCCTTCGCGGCAAATCCGCGGCCCGTCTGCTGAAGGCTCGCGAGCAGTGCGAGACTGCGCGTGACTCGCAGGTCGAGGCCGCTACTCACAGTCGGTCCTGACCTTTCTCAGCAGCGCGTCGATCTGCTCGATCACCGCCGTCGTCCGCGCCACGTAGCTCGGCAGCTCTTCGAGATATTTGCGTTCAAACTCCTGGCTCTTCACGTCGCGCCAATACGACTTGGTCTCCTGCCACTCGACGGTGAGATCCTTCACCGCCTGCACGAGATTGGCGGCGCTCGATCGCGTGCTCATGAGGGGGAATGACGAATGACGAATGACAAATGACGAATGACGAAGCGCTGGAGCGAAATGTCGCGACGTTGACCGAGGGCATCTCTCATTTCGTCATTCGTCATTCGTCATTTCAGCGGGCAGCGGCGCGGCGGTCGGGGCCGGCCCGGCGGCATAGCTTTCGAGCGTCTTCTGCGCCTGTACTAAATAGGCGAGCGCCTTCGGCAGATCGACGTCGAGCAAGTGGCGCAAGCTGTCGAGCCCTTTGACGAGCGGCTCGGAGCGATGGTCGTAATCGCGGTTCCACACCTTCACGATCCGCAGTTTATCCTCGGCCTCGGCCACCGCGCGCTTGGTCCGCATCACCGCGAGTTCCTGCGTGGCGGTCCTGTCGCGCAGACCGGAGAGCTTTGCGCTCAGCAGTTCCTGTTGCGCCTGGTCGAGGAGTTTTCGACGCCGCCGAATCTCGCCTTCCCAATGCGTGCGCTGGTCGTTCTGAATCCAAGCCCGAGTGCGCCGCACCTCGTCGCTCACTTCATCCACCGAGATGTGCGCCTGGGTGATGAAGACGATGAGATGCGCGCGAAAAGTCTCGAGCGCCTCGATGGATGTGACTCGGACCTGGGCGGCCATGCGAGCTAGCGCTGATCCAGATACTCCTCAATGCGCTGCGCTTTTCTCAGGAGGTAAGGCGTATGCTTTTCGGAGACCTCCATGAATTTTTTCAGCACCTTCATCGTGGTCACAAATTCTTCGGCGAACTTCTCCGCCTCCTGATCCTGCCACGTGCTGCCGAGCGCCGCGAAGCGCGACTGGAGCGAGGCGGCCTTGGCCTGCGCGTCTTCGTTGAAGCGCTTGAGTTCGGTCGCAAAGCGCCGCACTTCCTCGGGGTCCATGATTGCTTGAGCCATAGTTTTTCGGGGGGTTGAATTTCGCGGGAAGTGTAGCGGGGCGGAAACGAATTCCAAACTGAACATTTCACACCCGGGCGGCTTGCGCGGCCGGCGGCGAACTGAAAAGCTTTCCACGAAGCCCATGAGTAATCCCGCAGCGCAAGAAAAGCCGACCCTCGAATCCCTCGCCGCCACGATCCGGGAGCTTCAAGAACGCATCGAGGATTTGGAAGACCTCAACGAATTGCGTGCGGCGGTGGAACGCAATGCAGGGAAGCCGGGAATCCCGTGGGAGCAAGCCAGGGCGGAACCCGAACTCGATTGATTCGAGAGCGGGCGGGCGAGACGGTTTCGAGGATCAATCGGAGCTTGGAGTTTGGAACTTGGAATTTCTAATCTGGCGCCATGTCGGCCCTCCTTTCCAAAGTCGAAGACGCGGCGCGCCCAGGGCAGCTCCTCGAGACTAGCGCGAAAAATATCGCGCGGCTCCTCGCGGGCAGCGGGTCGCCGGTCGATCGCGACAGCATCGCCGAGCTCGTGGAGAGGGGCGCGTGGAAGGAACTCGACGACCGCTTTTTTACCACGCTCGCCTTTGGCACCGGCGGCCTGCGCGGGCGCACCATCGGCAAGATCGTGACCGCCGCCGAGCGCGGTGCGCCGCAGCCGCTCGATCGTCCGCAGTTCCCCGCGGTCGGCACGAATGCGATGAACTTTTACAACATCAGTCGCGCCACGCAGGGGCTGGTGGCTTATCTCCATGCGTGGTGGAAAAAGAGCGCGCTCGATGGCCGTCCGAAGATCGCGATCGCTTACGACACGCGCCATTTTTCGCGCGACTTCGCCGAACTTACGGCGCGCGTGGCGGTCGAGAATGGATGCGATGCCGCGCTCTTCGAGGGGCCGCGTTCGACGCCGCAACTTTCCTTTGCCGTGCGGCATCTCGGGGCGAGCGCGGGCGTGGTCATCACTGCCAGCCACAACCCGCCGCACGATAACGGCTACAAGGTTTATTTCGGCGACGGCGCGCAAGTGGTCGAGCCGCACGCCAGCGCCATCATCGCGCGCGTCAATGCAGTCGGCTCGGACGCGTGCGCGCCGCCGCCGCCCGCGCACCGCGGCGAGCTCACGGTGCTGGGCCGCGAGCTCGATGAGGCTTACATGGCGCGGCTCGAGACGCTGCTGCTCGATCGCCCAATGGTCGCCGCGGCCACGAAGGCGGGGCTCAAGATCGTCTTCACATCCATCCACGGCACCGGCGGCGTGATCGCGCTGCCGCTGCTCGCGCGGCTCGGTTTTCAATGTCTCGCCGTCGCAGAGCAGGAGGCATTTGACGGGCGCTTCCCGACCGTGCGCTCGCCCAATCCCGAAAACGCCGAAGCCCTCGCGCAAGGCATCGCGCTGGCCGCGCGCGAGGGCGCCGATCTCGTACTCGCCACCGATCCGGATTGCGACCGGATGGGCGTGGCGGTGCGCAATCGCGCCGGAGAAATGGAGCTGCTCACGGGCAACCAGATCGGTTCGCTGATGGCTGCGTATCGCGTGAAGAAACTCATCGAGCAAGGCGTCATCACCGCCGCCAACGCGAGCCGGTGCGTGCTCATCAAAACCGTCGTGACCACCGACCTGCAAGCGGCCATCGCAGCCGCGCACGGGCTGCGCTGCGTCGAGACGCTCACCGGATTCAAATACATCGGCGAAAAGCTCGGCAAATATGAAGCCGCGCTCGACCTCGCCCCGGCGCAATATCGCGCGCTCCCCGAGAACGAATCGCGCCGGCTGCGGCTGGAAAGATCGAGCTTCTACGTGTGCGGCGGCGAGGAGAGCTACGGCTACAGCGCCGCGGATTTCGTGCGCGACAAGGATGGCAACGGAGCCGCCGTGGTCTTCGCCGAAGTCGCCGCCTCCGCGAAGTCGCGCGGCCTCACGCTCCCCGAGCTGCTCGACGAAGTGTACGCGGAGTACGGCTTCTACCTCGAGAAAAACGGCAGCCTCACCTTTGAAGGCGCGGAAGGCGCGGCGAGCATCGCGCGCCTCGTCGCCAGCTACGCCGCGCATCCGCCGTCCGACGTGAGCGGCGTCACCGTCACCGGCGTTCGCAACTTTGCCACCGAGGACATCATCGACAGCGAAGGCGACACGTTGCCGAAAGAAAAAATGCTGATGATCGGGCTCGCCGACGGCCGGCGCGTGGCCGTGCGCCCGTCCGGCACGGAACCGAAGATCAAGTTCTACATGTTTGCCCGGCAGCTCCCGGCAGAGGGCGCAAAGTTCACCGCCGCCGAGCTCGCCTCCATCAAGCACCACACCGGCGCGGCACTCGATGCGCTATGGTCGTGGATCCAGCGCGATGTCCAGACGCGGCTTCCATCCCTCCCATAAGTCCCACCACCCATGAGCGGCAGAGACCTCAACCTCGACGGCGGCGAAATCTCCATCATCAAAGCGCTCGGTGTGGGCGGCGGCGAAATCACGGGAGAAGATCTCATGAAGCGCGTGCAGGATCTCGAGGGCGCGGAGTTGGTGGACACGCTCAAGGGGCTCATCGCGCAAGGCTTCGTGGATGCCGAAAAGACCGGCTTCTATTCCGCCGAAGAGATGGCCAAGCTCCACTTCCAGGTGAACACCGGCTACATGAAGGAGCTAAAGGAAGCGCTCGATCCACAGCCGCAAAGGCCCAAGAGCCGGCGGGTGCGGCGCGAGTAGAAGCGCCGGGAATATGTCGTTGTCCCCGTCCCAGGTGCTCGAGGCTGATCTCGAGCGGCTTTCTGGGAAGGCCGCCCGGTTGCGGGCCGCGCGCCCGCTGCCGTCGGCATTTGTGGAAAGTCTCGAGCACAAATTGTCCATCGAGCTCACCCATGGCAGCAACGCCATCGAAGGCAACACGCTCAC
The DNA here is from genome assembly GCA_038238555.1 of Chthoniobacterales bacterium. GTDB lineage: Bacteria > Verrucomicrobiota > Verrucomicrobiia > Chthoniobacterales > Chthoniobacteraceae > JANNXQ01. Next base: position 15,427 of record JBBRXP010000081.1, read on the forward strand.
GCTGCGCGAGACGCAGCTTCTCATCGACGAAGGAATCACTCCCGCGGGATCGCGGAAGCTCCGCGAGATTTACGAGGCGCTCAATCATCACCAGGCCGTCTTGCGGTTATGCGCGTGGGTGCAGGCCGGGACTGCGATCAGCGAGGCGGGGATTTGCGAACTGCATGCGATGATTTTGAAAAACATCGACTCCGAGCGAGGCGGCATTTATCGCCGTCATCCCGTGCTGGTCACGGGCGCGCCGATCCAGCCGATGGGCGCGGAGAAGATCCCGGAAGCTATGCTGGCATTGGTTTCGTGGCTCCCCTCGGATGCCTCGCATCCCGTGTTCATTGCCGCAGAGGCGCACTATCGGTTCGTCAAGATTCACCCGTTTCACGATGGTAACGGACGCACCGGGCGCTTGCTGCTGAACTGGGTTTTGCTCTCCCACCGGTATCCGCTCACCGTCATCGCGAGCGACGATCGCAGCCGCTATTTGCATGCGCTGGACGACGCGGATCGCGGCAAGCCCGAGGACTTTTTCCGGCTCATCTGCGAGTGTGTCGAACGCTCGCTCGATCAGTATCTCGCGCGGTGATGGCAATGCTTCCGTGGCTCGCGGCGGCGGCGAGCGGCGTGCTTCTCGCGCTGTGCTTTCCGCCTTTCAATCAGGGCTGGCTCGCGTGGGTGGCGCTTACGCCGCTGATCTGCGCGGTGTGGCTCGGCAACGGACTTTTGGCGTTTGAAGTTTGGCGTTTGAAGTTTGGCGTATCTCCCAAGCGCGGGAGTCACGAAGAATTGCCGGCAGCGGAACAGCAAACGTCAAACGCCAAACGCCAAACGTTAAACGCCAAATGGTTCCGCCCGGCCGCGCTCGGCTATCTCGCAGGCGTCATTTTTTTCGCGGCCGTCTTTCAATGGCTCGGGTCGTTGGGGACGCTCTACGGCAATCCGTGGTTGCATCTGCTGCCGCTGGTGCTGGCGCTTTACATGGGACTCTACTTTGCTTTTTGGGCGTGGTTTCTCGCGCGGTTCGCGCCCGGTGGCAGCGCACCGCGCAATGTGGCCATCGGCGCGCTCGGCGCCAGCGCGTGGGTGGCGCATGAGTGGATGCGCGGATGGCTCTTCAGTGGCTTTGGTTGGAACACGCTCGGCGTCGCACTGCACCGCGATCTTCCGATGATCCAGATCGTCGATATCACCGGCGTCGCGGGGCTCTCGTGGCTCGTCGCGTTTTGCAATCTCATGGCCGTGATCGTGGTGCGGCGCATTTTCGCAGACCTCCGGCGCGCACGTTGGGAATTCACCTTCACGATGGCGCTCGTCGTTTTGGTCTTCGGCTACGGCGTGCGGAAGCTCACGCGGCCGGACATTTCCAAAGCCGCATCGCTGCGGATCGCCGCGCTGCAGCCGAATATTCCGCAGACCGAGAAATTCGATCCCGCGCATGAGGACGATGTCTTCCAGACTCTCGCCGGACTCACCGGCCTCGCCACGCTCAGCGAGCCTGCGCCGCACGTCGTGCTGTGGCCCGAGTCGTCCACGCCGCGCGGCATGTTTGCCGATTCGGTGAACTACGAATTTGTGATGAGCCAGGCGCGGCGCGGAGACTTCGGGCTGCTCCTCGGCACGCTCGATTCCGACCCCGAGCGCGGTGAGGACTTCAACGTCGCGGCGCTCCTGACCGCGCGCGGCGAGCAGCGGCAAATTTACCGCAAGATGCACCTCGTCCCCTTCGGCGAATACCTGCCGCTGCGGCCCATCTTCGAGCCGCTGCTCGGCCAGCTCGTGCCCGCGGATTTTTCGCCTGGGCGCGAATTCACGCTGCTCGAAATCAAAGAGCCCGCGGTGAAGCTCGCCGCGCTCATCTGCTTTGAAGACACCGACGGCGAACTCACGCGCCGCTTCGTGCGCGCCGGCGCGCAAGTACTCGTCAATCTCACCAACGACGGCTGGTTTCTCCGCTCCGCCGCCGCCGAGCAGCAACTCGCCAACGCCGTCTTTCGCAGCGTGGAAAATCGGCGTCCGCTGGTGCGCTGCGCCAATACGGGAGTGACGTGCGCGGTCGATCGCACGGGCCGGGTCGATCGCTGGCTGGAGCCTTTCCAGCAAGGCTTCGCCGTCCGCGAAGTGACCGTGCCAGTGGGCGCGTCGGCCACCTTCTTCACGCGGCACGGCGATCTCCTTTCCCCCACCGCCGCCTTCATCACCGCGCTCGCCCTCGTCTTTTTTTCCGCGGCACTTGCCTGCGCGGTGGGAAAGTGACAAAGGTCTGCGATGAAGCGAAAGCTCGAAACACTGTCCATCGCCGCGACGCTTTTCCTCGCCGCGGCGGAGGCAAAGGACGCGCCGGAAAGCCCCGTCGCGCGGGAGGTGCGGGACTTGCGCGCAGTGGTCGAGCGCCAGGCCAAACAGATCGATCTCCTCACGCAGCAGGTCTTGAAACTTAGCCAGATCGTCGCGGAGAAACAAGGCGCGCTGCCCGCGGATCCAGCACCGGAGCCGGCTGCGGGGGCGCAGGCGGCGGAATTTGCGATTCCAAAAGCGGAAGCCGTCCCGACCGCGCGGCATCATGTGGTGGTGAAGGGCGAGACATTGACCTCCATCGCCAAGAGCTACAACATCCCGCTCGCCGACCTGCTCAAGGCGAACAAGGAGGTCAATCCCGCCAAGTTGCAGATCGGCCAGAGCCTCACCATTCCCACCGCGAAAACCCCCGAGCAACCCGCCGAGAAAAAGGAGACCCCGTAAATGGACGACGCACAAAAATGGTTCCTGATGAAACACGAAGACGGTTCGGTCTTCGGTCCCATCGCCTTTGAACAACTGCGCCAGTGGGCCGGCGCCGCGCAGGTCTCGCCGCTCGACAAGGTCTCCCAGGACGAGCAGAACTGGGTGAAAGCGCCGATGATCCCCGAGCTCGAGATGGATTTCCTGGTGGAAGTTTCCGCGGATCAATTTTACGGGCCCACCACTTTCGGCGCGGTGCGCGAATTTCTCGCCGTCGGCGAGATTCATGGGGAGACTCCCATCACCAACTGCCGCGACGGCGGCATGCGCCGGGTAAAGGACATCCCCGAGCTCGCACCCGCGGAGGAAGAGGAAGCCACGCAGCCCGTGCGCACCAGCATCCGCATCAACCTGCAGCAGCGCATCCGCGATCTCGAAGAGGCGCTCATGGACGAACGCCGCGCGCGCGAGCAGACCGAGCAACTCGTCGAGAGGCTCGAGACCAAGCTCGCCGAGATCACGCGTGCTGCTTCGCGGTAACCCCAACCCGCGCGGCGAGGCGCCGCGGGCACTTCCCGCGACGAAGGCGTCGCAGCTACGCAAGCGCGGCGACCTGACGCGCGTAGGTGTCGAAGGGGTCGGGCATCGCCAGCGTGTCGGCGTTTTCCAGCGAGATGGAATCCCAGTTGATGACGTAGGGCGCCTGGCGTTTCTGGAAAAGGGCCACAGCCATTCCGCGACCGTGCGCGCGCGTATCGGTGGGAGGAATCCGCCCCGCTTCGGACCGGCGCACCGCGTCATTGAATTCCCCGATCGCCTTCGCCGGCGTGAGCCCGAAGAAGAGGCCGCGGGCCGGATCGATGTTGTGATATTCGAGGTCGAGGCTCTGCAGCCACGGATCGTTCCAGTCGAGCCCTTCGGCGGCGCGGAACGTATCGAGCAACCATTTTTTTGAAATCCAGTCCACGCCGCCGATCAGCAGCTCCGGCTCAGTCCGCAGCGCCTCGAGCGTGAAGGCCCAGCTCTCCAGCACCCAGTCCGTCTCCTCGTCCACACCGCCGAGATGCTGCTGCGCGTGGGCCAGAAAATCTTCCTGAATATCGAGCGCCGACCGCGTGCGCCCATCCTCCAGCGACACCGCGGCGCCTCCGGTGCCTTCGTGCGAAATCTCGCGCGTCGCCATCACGGCGTCTTGCAGCACCACGTCGTCGGGGAGCACGCCGAGCTCGAGCAGATCGAGCACCAGCGCGGTGGTGCCGACTTTCAGCGCGTTGGCAAAGGGGCTCATATTCGAGTCGCCGATGAGGAGGTGCAGGCGCCGATATTTCCGGTAATCGGCCAGCGGTTCATCGCGCGCATTGATGATTGCGCGGTTGAATTGCACCCACTGATAGATGTCGTTGACGATGTGATCCGCGCGCTGGCTGAGCTGGAAGTGCACGGGCCGCGCAGAGGGCGACGGCTCGAAATCAAACGCCAGCGGACTGGCCTGCCCCACGCGCCCCGAGCCGGTGAAGAGCTGCCGCGTGGCCAGGAAGGAGAGCAGCGTGCCGAGGAGTTGCGGATGAAAGTGCAGCTCGCGCTTCATCAAGTAATTCTCGTGGCAACCGAAGGTGGCGCCGGTGTGGTGGTCGATGTTGTTCTTGATGAAGGCGACCTTGCCGGTGGCGCCGAGTTCCTCAATCGCCGACTGCACCAACCCGTCGCCGGCGAGATCGTAAGTGACGAGATCGCGCACCGTGCGGCACTCGGGCGAGGAGTATTCGAGATGCCCCATGTCGATGTAGAGCCGCCCGCCATTGAGGAGAAAGCCGCCATTGCCCGGCGGCTCTTCGTAGTCGCGATAGTGCAGGTCGAGGGCGCCCACCCGCGCTTTTTTGAAGAGATGATTCTTCACCCGCACCGGCCACGCATCGGGCCCCTGCCCCGGATCGTTGGCGACCAGGCAGCCGTACTCGGTCTCGATGCCGACGATGCGATTCATGGGAGAAACCTGAAACCTGAAACCTGAAACCTGAGTTTCAGAAGGGCGCGCGAACGTGGATTCTTCACTCAGGTTTCAGGTTTCAGGTCTCCCCGTATAGGATGCGGCCGCACTGTTCGCAGTGCGTCACTTCCTTGCGGGCTCTCACGTTCATGGAAGTCTGCGGCACCACCTTCATGTGGCAGCCGGTGCAGACCTCGTGATCGAGCGCCACGACCGCCTCGCCCTTGTTGGCAAAGAGCCGCTGGTAGGTGTCGAGCAAATCCTCGTCGATGCTTTCGCTCAACTTTGTGCGCTCGGCTTCGAGCTCCGCAAGCTGGGCGCCCACGGTCTCGATCTTCGCGTCGAGATCGGCGGTCTGCCGCTGCGCCTGCGCCTTCACTGCCTGCGCGTTTTTGTCGGCCTCGGAGATGGTCGCCCGCATCGTCTCCGCGCTTTCCATCAAGGCCAGCTCGCGGTCTTCGATGGCGCGCACGTCGGCATCGAAGCGTTCGATCTCGTGATTGAGCGCCGCAAATTCCTCGTTCTTGCGCGTCTGAAATTTTTGCGCCTCAAACCGCTTGATCTGCTCGCGTTTCGTCTGCGCCTCATTCTCCAGCTTCTTGCGCTCGACCTCGATCTCCCTGCCCTTGAGCTTCACCGCTTCGAGATGTTTGGTCGCGGCGGAAAGTTTCTCGTCGGAATCCCTGCGCTGCATCGGGGCGAATTTCAGCTCCTGATTGAGCGCGCGAATTTTCCGGTCGCGGTCTTGAATGACGAGGAGCTGTTCGATGACCGGAAGCATGGGACGAAGGATGAAGAAGATGGGTGACTTTGGAAAGGAGGAACGATGAAGTGGCACTCACCCCATCTTCTCATCCTTCATTCTTCTTCATGTCTCTCACCCTCATCACCGACATCCACGGCCGGCAGATCCTCGACTCGCGCGGTAATCCCACCGTCGAGGCCGAGGTGCGGCTGATGGGCGGAGCGGTGGGCACGGCGGCCGTGCCGAGCGGCGCGAGCACCGGCGAGCATGAAGCGTGGGAGCTGCGCGATGGGGTGAAGGATCGCTGGCTCGGCAAGGGCGTGACGCGCGCCGTTGCGGCGGTCAACAAGACCCTCGGAAAGGAAATCGAAGGCTTCGACGCGCTCGATCAAGTGGGCGTGGACCGCACCATGATCGCCCTCGACGGCACGCCCAACAAAGCGAAGTTCGGCGCCAACGCCCTGCTCGCCGTCTCGCTCGCCACCGCCAAGGCCGCGGCCGCGCAGATCGGGCAGTCGTTGTTCCGTTACCTCGGCGGACCCAACGCCAAGGTGCTGCCCGTGCCGCTCGCCAACATCATCAATGGCGGCGCGCACTCCGATGCGCCCATCGATTTCCAGGAGTTCATGATCGTCCCGCGCGGCTTCGACACATTCTCCGAGGCACTGCGCGCCGGCGTCGAAATTTTTCACGCACTCAAAACCGTGCTCAAGGGCCGCGGACTTTCCACGGCGGTCGGCGATGAAGGCGGCTTCGCGCCCGCTCTCAAGAGTGCCGCCGACGCGCTCGAGACCATCGCCGCCGCTGTGAAAAAGGCCGGCTACAAATTTGGCAAGGAAGTCTTCGTCGCCCTCGATGTGGCCTCGAGCGAGTTCTACGACGCGGCGACCAAGAAGTATGTCTTCAAAAAATCCGACGGCTCGAAACGCAGCGTCGAAGAACTCATCGCCTACTACGGCGACCTGCAGAAAAAGTTTCCGATCGTCTCCATCGAAGACGGCTGCGCGGAAAACGATTGGGACGGCTGGAAGCTGCTCACCGACGCGATGGGCGCAAAGACACAACTCGTGGGTGACGATCTCTTCGTGACCAACGTCGAGTTCCTGCGCAAAGGGATCGAGCGCGGCGTGGGCAATTCCATCCTCGTGAAAGTGAACCAGATCGGCACCTTGACCGAGACGCTCGACGCCATCGAACTCGCTCGGGAAAACGGCTACACCGCAGTCATCAGCCACCGCTCCGGCGAGACCGAAGACGTCACCATCGCCGACATCGCCGTGGCCACCAATGCCGGGCAGATCAAGACCGGCTCCTTCTCGCGCACCGACCGCGTGGCGAAGTACAATCAGCTCCTGCGCATCGAGGAAGAACTTGGTGACAACGCAATTTACGGCGGTAAGATGCGCGCCACGTGAGCGCCAGCGTGAGCGATTCATCTTCACCCTCCACCGGTGGGATTTGGGATTCCCTCAATCGGTTCGTCTTCACCCTCATCGTGCTCATCGTGCTCGCCGCGATCGGCTACCGTTTTCTCCCGGAAAGTTCGCACCGCCGCGAGCAGGAGACGCGCGTGGAGGAGCTCAAGGCGCAGATCGAAAAAGAAGAGCAAGTGCTCGCCCGCGCCACGCGCGAAGCCGACCTGCTCGCGCGCGATCCCGAATACGTGGCCTTGCTCGCGCGTGACCGGCTCGACCTCATCAAGGAAGGCGAAAAAGTCTATCGCCTCGACCAGCCCAAGCCCGCGGCGCCCGCAAAGAGCCGATGATTCCTGGAGGAGGAGGAGCGGGACTTTCACCCGCGTTGAAAGCCCGCTTCACGGCGCGAATCTTGCGCGGTGGATGGCGCGCTCCGAGCGCCATGCCTGCGAATCAGGCCGGAGGCCAACTGAGGATGGGCGCTGGCGCGCGCCATCCACCGTCAATCCAGAAAGGCTTGTCGCGGGTTTTCGCGGAGGTGTTGCGCGATGGCGGCCATGAATTGCACGCCGAATTCCTCTAGCTTTTTTGCGCCGACGCCGACGACGTTGCGGAAGGCGTCTTCGGTCACGGGATAGTCGCGCGCCATAATGCGCAGCGAGACGTCGCCGAAGACGATGTAAGCGGGAACGTTTCGCGCGTCGGCGATCTCGCGGCGCAGCACGCGGAGTTTCTCAAAGAGCGCCTCGTCGCAGGCGATCTCGCCGGAGTAACGAGCCCGCGAGCGGCCGGGTCCGCGCGCGGGCTCAGTTTCGGGACGGGTCATCGGGCGCGTGAGCGAAATTTTCGCGCGCGACTTCAGCACCTCGATGCCGGAGTCGGTGAGCTCGATGGTGGGAAATTCTCCCGGCGCCAGCCGCAGGTAACCGAGCCGGATGAGCTCGCGGCCGATGGACTGCCACTCGGTCCGCGCGTGTTCGCGGCCGATGCCGAAAGTAGAAAGCTGCGCGTGTTTCCATTTGCGGATGCGCTCGGTATCCGCGCCGGTGAGCACTTCGATGAGGTGGCCCAGGCCGAAGCTGGCGCTGCGCGAGTAGGAAGCTTCGCGCGCGCGCCACACGCAGGAGAGGAGCTTTTGCGCGGGCAGGGTGCCATCGAAGGTGTCGCGCGGCGCGAGGCAATTGTCGCAGCCGCCGCAGTTCGCTTCCGCGCAAGTCTCGCCGAAATAAGCGAGCAGCGACGCGCGCCGGCAGGAGGCCAGCTCGGCGTAGTGGACCATGCCGTCGAGTTGCGCGCGGGAGTTGCGTCGTTCCTCGGGATCGGTCTTTTCGTCAATGAAACCGATCTGCTTGGCCACATCGCCCGCGCTGAAGAGCAGCAGGCATTCGCTCGAGAGGCCGTCTCGTCCGGCGCGTCCGGTCTCCTGGTAGTAGCCCTCGATATTTTTCGGCAGATCGTAATGCACCACGTAGCGGACGTTGGGCTTATTGATGCCCATGCCAAAGGCGATGGTGGCGCAGATGACGCGCACTTCATCGCGCAGAAATTGCTCCTGATTCCGCGAGCGCTCCGCGGCGTCGAGTCCGGCGTGGTAAGGCGCGGCGCTTGTGCCGGCGGCGCGCAACCGCCCGGCCACGCTGTCCACGGTCTTGCGGCTCTGGCAATAGACGATGCCCGCCTCGCGCGGCCGCTCGCGGAGAAAGGCGGCGAGTTGATCGAAGGGCCGCGCCTTGGGCAGCACACGGTAAATAAGATTCGGCCGATTAAAACTCGCGACATACACGCCGGGATCGCGCAGGTGCAGTTGCTTGAGAATGTCGGCCCGCACGCGCTCGGTGGCCGTGGCCGTGAGTGCCATGAGCGGCACGCCGGGCAGATGCTCGCGCAAGCTCGCGAGCCGCCGATATTCGGGCCGGAAATCGTGGCCCCACTCGCTGATGCAGTGCGCCTCGTCGATGGCGATCTGCGCGACTTTCCACTGCCGCAAATTTTCGAGAAAACCGGAAAGCATGAGCCGCTCGGGCGCGACGTAGAGGAGCTTGTATTGCCCGCTCCACAAACCGCGGAGCCGTTCGCGCGAGTCGCCGGAATCGAGCGTGGAATTGAGGAAGGTGGCCGCGACGCCGCTCGCGGTGAGTTGATCGACCTGATCCTTCATGAGCGCGATGAGCGGCGAGACGACGACGGTGACGCCGTCTCTCATCAACGCTGGCAGTTGAAAGCAGAGCGACTTGCCGCCGCCCGTCGGCAGCAGCGCGAAGACATCGCGGCCGGCGAGCGCATCCGTGATGATTTCCTCCTGCAACGGACGGAAGGAGTCGTAGCCAAACGA
>JBBRXP010000082.1:0-24607 GCA_038238555.1 Chthoniobacterales bacterium
AAAGGGCGGCATCCGCTTTCGTCATTCGTCATTCGTCATTCCCCCCGCCTTATGAACTTCCTCATCGCAGCCGGCGGCACGGGCGGGCACTTGTTTCCGGGGCTCGCGGTGGGCGAAGTTTTTCTCGCGCGCGGGCACGGCGTCATGCTCGTCGTTTCGGAGAAAGAGATCGACGCGGTGGCTACTCGGGAGCGCGCGGAATTTCGCGTCGAGAAAGTGCCGGGCGTCGGCTTGCAGGGAAAGTCGCCGGTGGCGCTCGTGAAGTTCGCGCTGAGATTTTGCGCGGGCTTGCAGCGATGCCGGCGGCTGTGCGCGGAGTTCCAGCCCGCGGCCGTGCTCGGGATGGGCGGCTTCACTTCCACGGCGCCGATCCTTGCCGGGCGCGGGCGCGGCGTGCCGACCTTTGTGCACGAGTCGAATGCAATCCCCGGCAAATCCAACAAGCTCAACGCGCGGCTCGCCACGCGCGTCCTGTTGGGCTTCGAAGAATGCGCGAAATTTTTTCCGGCGGGAAAATGCGAAGTCACCGGCACGCCGATCCGCCGCTCGCTCGCGCAGCGTATCGACAAGGCGCAGGCGCTCGCCGTTTTCGGCCTCGGGACGGCCTGCCAGACCTTGCTCGTGATGGGCGGCAGCCAGGGCGCGCATGGAATCAATATGGCACTGGCCGCCGCGCTGCCGGAGTTGCGCGACGTGCCGGTGCAAGTCATCCACCTCAGCGGCCGCGGCGATGAAGAAACGCTGCGCGAGTGTTACCGGCGGGCCGGCATCCCGGCATATGTCGCCGCGTTTTTCCACCGCATGGAGGCGGCCTACAGCGCCGCCGATTTTGCGATCGCGCGGAGCGGCGCCGCGAGTCTCACCGAGCTTTCGCACTTTGCGCTGCCGAGCATCCTCATCCCGTATCCGCACGCCGCCGAAGATCACCAAACCTTCAACGCAAAAATCTTCGAGCGGGCCGGCGCGGCCGCGCTAATGAAGGTTAGCGATGTGACGGGCGAAAGTCTCGCGAGCGAACTCCGAAAATTTCTGAGCGACCCCGCCCGCCTCGCCGCGATGTCGGCCCGCAGCGGCAAACTCGCGCCGCGAGACGCCGCCAGCCGCGTCGCCGACACCATCTCGAAATTCTGTGGCTAATCTTTTCCTCAACCCACTGGATGCGCGATCGGGAGCTCTGGGGAGCGCGCCCGTCGCGAGCGCTGGTCGCGGCGTCCCGCCGCGACGGACTTTCGCTGCGCGCGCGATGGGCAAGAGCTCCGCGCCAGAAGAACCGGCCCGGCTGTTTTGCAATCGCGGATCTCTTGAGCGAAGGGCGCCGATCGAAAGTCCGCGGCAGCGGGACGCCGCCGCCAGCACCCGGGACGGGCGCGCTCCCCAGAGCTCTGGCTCGCGCCGCTCGCGCGAAGTTCGCTTTTCCGCATGAAGGACACTGGCCAAATCCTCGCGGACATCCTCGTCGGCGGTGAGCTGAAAGTTCATCTCATCGGCGTCGCGGGCTCGGGCATGAGCGGCATCGCGGGGCTGCTGCTCTCACTCGGACATCAAGTGAGCGGCTCGGATAAAGCGACGACGGTCGAGGTCGCTCGGTTGCAAGGGCTCGGGCTGCGCTTTCACCAGCAACATGCGGCGGCAAATATGGCGGAGGCGGACCTCGTGATTTATTCCTCCGCGATCCGCGCGGGGAACGTGGAATACGACGAGGCGCTCCGCACCGGCCGCAACCTCGTGCGCCGCGCGGATGCGCTCGCGGCGATCATGAATTGCAAAAAAGGAATCGTGATTTGCGGGATGCACGGCAAGACCACGACCTCGTCGATGGCGGCACACGTGCTGCGCGCCGGCGGGTTGCATCCGTCGCATTACGTCGGCGCGGAGATTCCGATCCTGGGCACCAACGCGGCGTGGGATGCGGCGGGCGAATACTTCGTGGCCGAGGGCGACGAGAGCGATGGCACGCTCGCTTTTTACCACCCGGAGCACGCGATCGTGCTCAATATCGAGGAGGAGCATCTCGACTATTACGCGGACCTCGCGGCGATCGAGGCCGTGTTTGTCCAACTCCTGAGCCAGACGCGCGGCAAGGTGATCTTCTGCGCGGATGACGCGAATGCCGCGCGCCTTTGCAGCGCGCATCCCGGCGCCATCCCGTATGGCGAGGCATACGCCGCGTATTACCGCTTCGACGATTTGCACGCGAAAGATTTCCAGTCGCACTTCCGAGTCCTGCGCGGCGGGGAGCCGCTCGGCGCCATCACGCTCAACGTGCCGGGCCGGCACAACGTGAGCAACGCGGTAGGAGTCATCGCGCTCGCCACGGAACTCGGCGTGCCTTTTTCCAAGATCGCCGAGGCGCTCGAATCCTTCCGCGGTGCGCGCCGGCGCTTTGAAATAAAGTATCGCAGCGAGCGCTACATGATCGTGGACGACTACGGCCATCATCCCAGCGAGATCCGCGCGACGCTTGCGACGGCCAAGAACACGGGCCGCAAGCGCGTGCTCTGCATGTTTCAGCCACACCGTTATTCTCGGACGCAAAAATTGAAGGCGGAATTTGGGCGCGCATTTCACGACGCCGACGTGGCGGTGATCGCCGACGTGTACGCCGCCAGCGAGCCGCCGATCGCCGGAGTGAGCGGGCAGACCATCGTCGATGAGATGGTGCGCGAAGGGCACGCCGCCGCGCATTACCAACCCGACCGCAAGAAACTCGCGCTCGACCTCGGCCGGATGCTCGAGCCCGGCGACTGCATCATCAGCCTCGGAGCGGGAAACATTCACGAGGCCGGCACGCTGCTCGCGCAGGATGTCGCGCTGCTCGACGAGATTCAAAATGCGATGGGCGCCGGCCACGCGAAACTTTACGAACCGCTCGCGCGCCACACCACGATGCGCGTCGGCGGGCCGGCGCAATTCTGGGTCGAGCCCGAGACGGAGGAAGGTTTTGCGCGGCTCGTAAAATTCACGAGCGGGCGCGGCATTGCGCTCTTCGTGATGGGGCGCGGATCCAATTTGCTCGTGCGCGATGGCGGCATTCGCGGCGTGGTGGCGCATCTCGCGCGCGGCGAATTTCGGAAGCTCGAAGTGCGCGAGGGCCGCATCACCGCGGGCGTCGGCGTGAAGCAGAAGGAACTCGCCTACGCCGCGCGCGACGCGCAGCTCGGCGGATTCGAGTGGTGCGAGGGCATCCCAGGAAATGTCGGCGGCGCGCTGCGTATGAACGCCGGCGCGATGGGCGGCGAAACTTTCCGGCAAGTGGTGAGCGTCCGCTTCGTCGATGCGCGCGGCGATTTCCATACGAAGACGCCCGCGGAGATGGACGTGCGCTATCGCCACTGCGGCACGCTGGAAAAAAACTACGCGCTCTCGGCGACCTTTCTCGGCAGCGCGAGCACGCCCGCGGAGATCGAGCGGAGGCTCGAAGAGTCCACGCGGAAACGGCGCACATCGCAGCCGCGCGAATCGAGCGCCGGGTGCATTTTCAAAAACCCGGAAGCGTGTCCCGCCGGAAAGCTCGTCGATGAAATCGGGTTAAAAGGCGCGCGCGTCGGCGGCGCGAAGATCTCGGAGGTGCACGGGAACTTCATCGTGAACGACAGCAGCGCGACCGCGGCGGATGTGCTGGTGCTCATCGAGCAGGTGAAAGGTGCGGCCTTGGAAAAACGAGGGATCGCTCTGGAGACGGAAGTGCAGATCGTCGGCGAGGAAAGGGGGCTGCACGAATGACGGAAGATAGGCTTCCAGCCTGTCTCGACGGGCGGGCATCCTGCCTGCCGGGGCGCGCCGGCGAGGCTGGAAGCCCCGCCGCCGAGACAGGCTGGAAGCCTATCTTCCGCGTTGAGCGTTCGCATCATTCAGCCATTCTTCACGACGATGTCTCTTGACCTAACCCGCAAAAAAATCGCCGTCCTCATGGGCGGCCCCGGCTCCGAGCGCGCCGTCTCGCTGGCCACGGGCGCTGGCGTCGTCGCGGCGTTGCGCTCGCTCGGAGCGGAGGTCTCGGAGGTCGATGTCGCGGGCACGGACTTCGCGTTGCCCGCCGGCACCGAGATCGCCTTCAACGCGATCCACGGCACCTTCGGCGAAGACGGCCAGGTGCAGCGCATCCTCGAAGCGCGCGGCGTGGCTTACACCGGCGAAGGGGTGCGCGGCAGCGAGCTGGCCATCGACAAGATCGCGAGCAAGCGCCGCTTTGTGGAGCGCGGCGTGGCGACCGCGCCGTTTGAGGTGCTCGAGAATGGCGCGCTGCCAGCGATGCCCGCGCCGCTGGTGGTGAAGGCGCCGCGCGAAGGATCGAGCGTGGGTGTCTTCATCGTGCGGGAGGCAGGAAAACTCGGCGACGCGATGCGCGACGCGCACCGATTTGGCCGCGAATTACTCGTCGAAAAATATGTCGCCGGTCGCGAGCTCACGGTCGGAATTCTCGGCGACGAAGTGCTGCCGGTCCTCGAGATCATCGCGAAGAAAGACTTCTACAATTTCGAAAACAAATATCCGTTCCTGAATCCGAACGCCGCCGGCGCGGATCACTTCTGCCCAGCGCCGCTGAGTGCCGAGGAGACGCAGCGCGTGCAGGCCGTAGCACTCGCCGCGCACCGCGCGCTGGGCCTCGAAGTTTATTCGCGCGTCGATCTGCTGCTCGACGCCGACGGCCAGCCGTGGGTGCTCGAAGTCAACACCATCCCCGGCATGACGCCCGCGAGCCTGCTGCCCGAAGCCGCTGCCGCCGCGGGCATTTCTTACGCCGAACTTTGTCGCCGCATCGTCTCGCTCTCCCTCGCCCGCCGTCCATGAAAGTTAAGAACGTCCGCGTCTCCAACAAGCGCATGCGCCAGCATCAGCACTTGCTCGATGTCACCGTGCGGCAGAGCAAGGAGCGCGTGCGGCGGGCGCGCGCGATTTTTTTCGGCGTGTGCAAGAGCGTGTTCTTCACCGCGCTCATCGCCGGCATCGTCGTCGGTGGCAAGGAAGCGCTGCGGCGGTTCGTGTGGGAAAATCCCGATTATCTCTTGAGCGATATTTCCTTTCGCACCGATGGCACGCTGACCCGCGCCGATGTGCTGCACAGCGCCGCGCTGGTCGAAGGCGTCAACATTTTCAAACTCGACATCAGCAAAGTGCGCGACGCGATCAACGCGCTGCCGCAAGTCGATCGCGTGGAAGTGCAGCGCCTGCTGCCCAATCGCGTGACCATCCGCATCGCCGAGCGCAAGCCCATCGCGTGGGTGGTCAATCGCGGCGACGAAGACCCGACGACTTCCGAGAGCGCTTTCCTCATCGACGCGCGCGCCATCGCCATGCGGCCGCGCGGCGTGCGCCAGCAATTCATCCATCTGCCGATGATCTGCGGTTTCCCCGTCGAGAATCTCGCCGACGGGCAGCGCGTGACGGATTACAAAGTGCAGGCCGCGCTCGAGCTCGTGCGGCTCAATGCCGACAATACGCGCTGGCAAATCAAGAACGTGGACGTCGCGACCGGCTACTCGCTCGTCGTCACCGATAACCGCCGCATCCAGCTCACGTTCAATCCCGACGCGCTCGACCGGCAGCTCGATCGCCTCAGGCGGCTCTTCCGCATTCTTGGCGAGCGGGAAAAAGATTTGCAGACGGTGAATCTTTTCGGCGAGCGCAACACGTACCTCACTTATCAGCCGCCCGTGCCCGATCCCATCGCGGCGCCGACCGTTCCGCCAAAGCCAGTCGCGACTCCGTCGCCGCGCAAATCTTCCCCCGCCGATCGCGTGAAGCAGCCATTCCACAGCAATGGCAAGAGATAACATCTTCGTCGGGCTCGAGATCGGGACGTACAAAATCTGCGTCGCCGTGGGCGAGAGCCGCGCCGATGGCACGGTGAAGATCCTCGGCGTCGGCGAAGCTCCCTCGCGCGGCGTGCGCAAAGGCGAGATCGTCAATTTCGAAACCGCCGGAAAGTGCATCCGCGAAGCGCTCGTGGATGCCGAGGAAAAGAGCGACGTGATGATCGGCTCGGTCTATCTCGCCGTGACCGGCAGCCACATCGAAGGCTTCAACAATCGAGGCGCCATCAGCATTCCCGAGGATCGCGAAGAAATCTGCGAGGAGGATTTCGAGGAAGTGCAGGCCAACGCGCGCGAGGTGAGCATCCCGCAGCCAAACATGTTCGTGCACTCGATCCTGCAGCACTACTACGTGGATGGACAGGACGGCGTGCTCAATCCCATCGGCATGTTGGGCCGCCGGCTCGAGGCCGATTTCCACATCATCCACGGCGTCGGCAATCGCATCAAAAACAGCGTGCGCTGCGTGAAGGAGGTCGGTCCCGAAGTGCTCGACGTGGTCTTTGCGCCGCTGGCCACCGCGCAGGTGGTGCTCGATCACAATCAAAAAGGACTCGGCGCGCTCGTCGTGGATATCGGCGGCGGCACCACCGACTTCATCGTCTATACCGACGGCGCCGTGAAGCTGTGCGGCTGCGTGGGGCTCGGCGGCGATCACATCACCAACGACATCTCGCTCGGCCTGAGCATTCCGATGAACAAGGCCGAGCGCATCAAGTGCGAGGACGGCAGCGCGATGCTCGGCATCTGCCGGCCGGGCGAGATGATCCTGCTCAAGGACGAGACCGGTTTCGCGGGCCGCGAGATCGAGCGCGACATGCTCCACACCATCATCCACTGCCGCGTGCGCGAGATGTTTGAAATGCTGCGGCGCAAGCTCGACGAGGCAGGTTGCGCCGTGCACCTGCTCGCCGCCGGCATGATGCTGACCGGCGGTTGCAGCATGATCCACGGCATCCGCGATCTCGCGGAGGAAATCTTCGGCATCCCGGTGCACGTCACTCACGCGCAGGCCGTGGTGGGCAATGTTTCCGCGTTTGAAAATCCGCAGTTCTCGACCGCCATCGGGCTCATCAAGTACGCGCAGGCCATGCAGCCCGAAGCGCCGCGCGGCGTGCTGCGGCGGCTTTGGAAGAAATTTCCGTTTCTCGGTTTTTGGTGAGAACGCTCCGGCAGACCTCATTTTGAAATCCACATCCGTCCAAATCCCACACTCCATCATGATCGAACTCCTGCGCCCTTCCAAAGCCGCTCTAGCCGTCATCCGAGTCCTGGGCATCGGCGGCGCCGGCGCCAATGCGCTCGATCGACTGCTGCTCGACGGCATGTCGGGCGCGGAGCTTCACGCCGTCAACACCGACATCCAATCGCTTACCGCGTCGGTCGCGACCGGCAAGTTGCAGATCGGCCGCTCGACCACGCGCGGGCTCGGCACGGGCGGCGACCCCGAGCTCGGCTACCAGGCGGCGGAGGAAGGCGCGGAGGAATTGCGAGCGCTGCTGCAAGGCGCGTCGATGGTCTTCCTGCTCGTCGGCCTCGGCGGCGGCACCGGCTCGGGCGCCGCGCCGCTCATCGCAAATTTCGCGCGCGAGCAGGACGCGCTCGTCGTCGTCTTTGCCACGCTGCCCTTTCACTTTGAAGGCCGCCGGCGCATGGCCCAGGCCGAGGAAGCGCTCGCCGCGCTTCAGCAGCAGGCGGACGTGGTCGTGTGTTTTGAGAACGACCGCATGGGCGAAGCGGTGAGCCCGCGCGCGCCCATCCACGAAGCGTTTGCGGCCGCCGACCAAACCATCAGCCAGAGCGTGCGCGCTGTCTCCACGCTCGTGAATCAGCGCGGCCTCATTCACCTCGGCCTGGATGAATTGACCCGCACGCTGCGCGCGCAAAACGCCCGCTGCATCTTTGGCTTCGGCGAAGCCAGCGGCGACAACCGGGCGCACGAAGCTTTGGCCCGCGCGCTCAAGAGCCCGCTGATGGATCGCGGCCGCCTGCTCGGGGAAACGGCGAGCGTGCTCGTGAATATCGCCGGCGGCGAAGACATGACGCTCAACGAAGTGCAAATCCTCATGGAAGAACTCGGCCGCCACATCGGAGACGACACGCGCATCCACTTTGGCTGCGCCGTCGATCCGCAACTCGGCGCAAAGATGCGCGTCACCGTGCTGAGTGCGATCGACGCCTCGGCCCAGCTCGCCACCGCACCCAAGCCCACACTCGCGGTGGTAGATGCGGAGCCCGAGCCCGTGATCACGTTCGTCGAGACCGATGAAGCCGTCACCGCTCTCCTACCAGCCGCCGAGCTCGCTGCGGAGCTCGCGGCGCAATCGCCCGCCGCCGCCGCTCAACTCGCCCGGAGGACCGAAGCCGCCGCGGCGGCGCGAGCCGCGCGCGAGGCCAAGCAGGAGCAGATGCAATTCGAGCCCGTGACCCGCGGCCGCTTTGAAAAAAGCGAGCCCACGATCGTCGATGGCGAAGACCTCGACGTGCCCACCTTCCTCCGCCGGAATATGAAGGTGAGGTAAGGCGCCTCGCGCTCGGAGGGCGCACGACCTGCCCGAGCGGATACAGCCGGCCCGCCGGTCTTCGCCGATTGAATAGGTATGACTTACCCAAACGAAAACTCGGGTGCCTCCACCGCAAAAGACCTCGCCAGGGATACGTGGGAAAATGCAGCGGACTGCACCGAACGCACCGTCGAGGAGGGCATGGAATACGTGCGCTCAAATCCCATCCCCACCTTGTTTGCCGCGTTGGCCGCCGGCATCCTCATCGGACTCCTCATTCCGCGGCACGAACCTTCCGCCCGCAAGCGCTACGTGGATGGACCCCTCGATGAGCTTACCGACTTGCTCCGATCGTTGCGGGACAAAGCCGGCGGCGTGGCAGAGGAGCAATATGAAGGTGCACGCTCGGCGATCGGCGGGGCGATCAAGAAAGCGAAAAAGCGCTTCCACCTCTGATTCCTTCCGTGCTGCTTCCGGCTGAAAGCGACAGTTTCCGGGTGCGAGCGGGCTAAAACTGCGCGAGGAAGCGTTGGTCGTTGTCGGTGAAGTAACGAATGTCCGGCACGCCGGCCATGATCATCGCCAGCCGGTCGAGGCCGAAGCCGAAGGCGAAGCCGGTGCAGCGCTCGGGGTCGTAGGCGAGGTCGCCGCGGCGCGCGTTCATCGCTTCGAAGACGGCGGGATCGACCATGCCGCAGCCCGCGATCTCAAGCCAGCGATCGGCGGCGCCGAGCGCGGTCGCTTTGATATCGACCTCGTAGCTCGGCTCGGTGAACGGAAAAAAATGCGGACGAAAACGGAACTGGGCGTCGCTGCCAAAAAGTTCGCGGAAGGAAAACTCGAGCGTGCCCTTGAGGTCGGCGACGCTCACACCTTCATCCACGTAGAGCCCTTCGAGTTGCGTGAACTGAGCGAGGTGCGTGGCGTCGATCTCGTCGCGGCGATACGCGGCGCCGGGCGCGATGATGCGCACGGGCGGCGCGGCCTTTTCCATGGTGCGAATCTGCACGGTGCTCGTGTGCGTGCGGAGCAGTCGGCCATCGGCAAAATAGAAAGTGTCCTGCTCGTTGCGCGCCGGATGATCGGCGGGAGTGTTGAGCGCATCGAAGCAGTGGAACTCCGTCTCGATGTCCGGCCCATCCGCCAGCGCGAAACCCATGCGGCGGAAGATGGCGACCGCGCGGTCGAGGAGGTGCGCGATGGGGTGCAACGTGCCGGCGCGGTGCGCGGTGCCGGGCAGCGTGACATCAATGCCGGCAAAGGCGGCTTTGTCTGACTCTGCGAGCAGCGCGGCCTTGCGTTCATCGAGCGCCGCCGTCATTGCGGCGCGCACTTCATTGAGCAGCTTGCCGAGACGCGGCTTGTCGTCCTTGGGCACGTCCTTCATGCCCTTGCTCAGTGCCGTGAAGGCGCCGGATTGGCCGAGATATTTTACGCGGAGTTGTTCGAGAACGCCCTCATCCGCGGCTGCAGCGATGGCTGCGGCGGCGGTGGCGCGGAGGTCTTCGAGTTGCGAGTCCATGCGAAGGCCAGCCCTCGCAAAACTTACGCGGCCTTTTGCCCGCTCGCTCGCTTCGTCTCGAGCGCGGCTTTCGCCTTTTCAAAGATGGCCTTAAATGCCGCGTTGTCGGTGATCGCGAGGTCCGAGAGCACCTTGCGATCGAGTCCGATGCCGGCGGCCTTCATGCCTTCCATGAAGCGGCTGTAATTGAGCCCCAGCGCGCGCACGGCGGCATTGATGCGCTGCTGCCAGAGCATCCGGAAATTCCGCTTGCGAGTCTTGCGATCGCGGAAGGCCCAGTATTGGGACTTCATCACGGCATTCTTCGCGTAACGAAAAAGTTTGGAGCGCCGGCCGCGGTATCCGCGCGCTTGATCGACTACTTTCTTGCGGCGTTCGCGGCTGGCCGGTGCGTTGGTGGCTCGTGGCATGGTGTGAGTCGGTTATGGCTTAACCAAAAGGCAGGCACGCCATCACGCGCTTGACCATGGTCTCGTGGACCTGGCCGGGCTTGCCCAGCTTGCGTTTGCGCTTCGAGCTCTTGCTCGAGGCGAGATGACGCAGCCCCGGTTTGCGGCGCATAATCTTGCCCGTGGCGGTGATTTTGAAGCGCTTGGACACGGACTTTTTCGTCTTGCGACGTGCGATGGATCGAGGCATGGGGCGCGCAAGCTAGCGGGCGAAGTGGGATTGGCAATTCAATTTTTCGGAGCGCTGCCGTCCGCGTGCGGCGTCGGGCACGGAGGGCCGGGAGCAGCACGAGGACGGCGGCGCTCCACACTCACTGGCCGCCGAAGAATTTTTTGAACGACCGGAAAATACTTTGCGGCACCGAGCGCTTCTGGCCGTCGTCGCGGCGGCCTTCCGCCAGCACTCCGCCGCGATGCACATCGCACACGTCGCCCGGCACGCACGAGGCGGGGAGATCGGCAGTGTAAGCACTGCCGGCTTTTTCGCAGCCGCTCGTGGCCAAGGCGCTGGAGACGGCGCACACGGTGCAGCGCTGGAGAGGGCCGGGCGCGAGGAATGGTTTGGCCGGATAACGCGCGGAGGAAGCGCCGCCCATCACGTCGGCCCAAATCGGCAGCGCGAGCGCGGCGCCGTAACCTTTTGCCACGATGGTCTGCGGCCGATCGAGCCCCACCCACACGCCGCATGTCAGCGCGCTCGTGTAGCCCACAAACCACGCGTCTTTGAAATCGTTGGTCGTGCCGGTCTTGCCTGCGGCGGGTTTGGTAAAGCCCATCGACTTCGCGCTCGCGGCGGTGCCGCGCTCGAGCACTTTGCCGAGCGCGCTCGTGATCTCCCAGCCCACGCCGGCATCGAGCGCGCGCGCTTCTACGTGCGCGGCGCGGTAGATCATCTCGCCCAGCGCATCGTCGATGCGCTCGATGATGTAGCTCTGCCGCCGCACGCCGCCGTTGGCAAAGACGGTGTAAGCCGCGGCGATCTCGGTGAGCTTCGTCTCGAATGCGCCGAGATACACCGCGGGTTGCAGTGGCACGTCGTTGATGCCCGCCGCCTTGGCGACGCGCGCGATTTCCTCGAGTCCCGCGCGTTCCCCCACTCGCACCGACATGGTGTTGCGCGAAAGGATCAGCCCCTCCTCCGCGCGCAGCACGCCCTTGGAAGTGCTGTCGGAATTTTCCGGCGTCCAATTTGCCGCGCCGCGGATTTCCCCGCGCCCGATCGGCGCGTCGTCGATGTTTGCCCCCGGCAGCAGCCCGTGCGCAAAGGCCGCCGCATACACGAAGGGCTTGAATGCAGAGCCCACCTGCCGCTCGGCTTGCACGGCGCGGTTGAGTTTGCTCTCCGCGTAGTCGCGCCCGCCGACCAGCGCGCGGATACCACCCGAGCGATTGTCGATGGCCACCAGCGCGCCCTGGAGATAAGGCGTCGGCAATTCTTCGCGCCGCGCTTCCTCCGAAAAGTCCGCGCGCTTCGGATGCGCGTAGCCGGGCCGCGCTTCGACTTTCCGCAACTGCGCATCGACCGCGATCTCCGCGGCCTTTTGCAGCACAGGGTCGATGCTCGTGTAAATCTTGAGCCCGCCCTGCGCCTGCTGCTCGTCGGTGAGCAGGAGGTCGAGATCGCGCTGCACCGCGTCGAGCGCGTAATTTTCCTGGAGCGAATACGCGCGCTTCCGCGCCAGTGCGAGCTTTGCGGACCGCGCCGCGTCGGCTTGCGACTGCGTGATATCGCCGAGCTTCACCATGCGCTCGAGCACCGTGTCGCGCTGGAGCAGCGCGCCCTTGGGATTGCGCAGCGGGGAAAAATGGGTGGGCCCGCGGATGATGCCGGCGATGAGCGCCGACTCATTGAGCGAAAGATCGCGCGCGTGTTTTCCAAAGTAAGCCTGGCTCGCCGTCTCGATGCCATACACGCCGGAGCCGAAGTAAATCCGGTTCATGTAATGCTCGAGGATTTCGTCCTTGGAATAATGCTGCTCGATGCGCAGCGCGACGAATGCCTCGAGCAGCTTGCGGTGAATGGTCTTGCCGCCGAGCGGAAAGGAATTGCGCGCGAGCTGCTGCGTGAGCGTGCTCGCGCCTTGCGTGGCGCCGCCCGCGCGCGCGTTGCGAAAGAGAGCGCGCGCGATGCCAATGGGGTCGATGCCGCGGTGCGAGTAAAAGCGCGCATCCTCGCGGGCGAGCAGCGCTTTTACGAAACTCGGCGACACCTCGCGCATCGGCACCACGATGCGGTTCTCGCCCTGGAGGCGGGAGTAAATTTTGCCATCCATGTCGAAGACCGTGGAGCGTTCGCGCATCTCGCCCACATCGCGGATGTCGAAGCTCGAGGCCCAGAATCCATAGACGAGGACGACTGCCGTGAGCACCGCGAAGATCGCCAGCCCGAGCCACAAGAGCCAGCGACGCAGCCAGGGAGTTTGCGTGCGAAATTTGTTGCCGGGGCGTCGGGCCATTTGCGCCGACAATAACGAACGGCGACAGCACTGCCAGCGCTACAGGCGCGTTTCCAAGCTTGCCGCGCGCGCGCCGCCACCGAAGATTCTCCCTCGTGAAGCCCACCGCATTTCTTCTGGCCGTCCTGTTCGCCATCCCCTCCCTCGCGGCCGAAATCCCGAGCACCCGCCCGGCGGGGATTCCGCCCGAGGACAAGCGGCTCGGCCCGCTGAAAGATCTCGCCGGTTACTTTCCCTTCACGCCCGCCCGCTCGCGCGAGGCCTGGGAGAAGCGCGCCGAGCAAGTGCGGCTGCAAATGCGCGTGGCGCTGGGTCTCTGGCCGGAGCCCACGCGCACGCCGCTCAATGCAGTGGTCCACGGCCGCATCAAGCAGGAGGATTACTCCGTCGAGAAAGTATTCTTCGAGTCGATGCCCGGCTTCTTCGTGACCGGCTCGCTCTTCCGGCCCAAAGGCAGGCAAGGCCCATTTCCCGCGGTGCTCTGCCCGCACGGCCACTGGAAGGACGCGCGCTTCCTGGTGCGCGAAGCAGATGGCGCGGAGATGAAGAAGGAGCTCGAGACCGGCGGCGAACGGCTGGCGCAAGGCGGGCGCAGCATCTTCCAGTCACTCGGCGTCCAACTCGCGCGCATGGGCTGCGTCGCGCTCGTCTATGACATGCTCGGCAACTCCGACAGCCAGCAGATCAGCCAGGAGCTCGCGCATCGCTTTGCCCGGCAGCGGCCCGAGATGAATGCGCGCGAAGGCTGGGGCCTCTTTAGCCCGCAAGCCGAGGCGCACGCGCAGAGCATCATGGGCTTGCAGACTTGGAACTCGATCCGCGCGCTCGACTTCCTCATTTCTCTTCCCGAAGTGGATGCCACGCGGCTCGCCTGCACGGGCGCCAGCGGCGGCGGCACGCAGACGATGATCCTCGGCGCGCTCGATGGGCGGCTCGCCGTCGAGTGCCCGGCGGTGATGGTCTCCACCGCGATGCAGGGCGGATGCACGTGTGAAAACGCGAGCCTCCTGCGCATCGACACGGGCAACGTCGAATTCGCCGCGCTCTTCGCGCCCAAGCCGCTCGGCATGACGGCCGCCAACGACTGGACCAAGGAACTCGAGACCAAAGGATTCCCCGAGCTCAAGGGGCACTACGCGATGATGGGCGCGCCGGAAAACGTCGCGCTCTGGGCGCACCTCAACTTTCCGCACAACTACAACATCGTGACGCGCGAGCACATTTACGCGTGGTTTAATCAGCACTTTCACCTCGGGCTCAGCGCGGCCCGGCTCGCCGAACGCGAATACCCGCTGCTCACCCGCGAGCAACTCACCGTGTGGGACGCCGCGCATCCCGCTCCGCCAGGAGGCCCCGACTTTGAGAAGAAACTTCTGCGCTGGTGGCACGACGATGCCCAGGCACAGCTCGCCCGTTCGCCCGAAGACTTCGCGCGCATCGGCGCTCCGGCGTGGCGCTCGCTCATCGGCTGGAGGGAGTGCGAGGAGCGCTGGATCGAGCCGCCGCGCACGGTCGAGGTGGGGGCAAAGGAGAGGAGCTTCCAGGCCTCCGTCTATGTGCGGCAGGCGGCCGACCGCTGCTACGAGTTGCCGGAAATTTCCATCCATCCTGCGCGGACCGGCAAGTCGTCCGATCTCACCGTGCTGTGGCTCAGCGAGCGCGGCAAGGCCGGGCTCTTTACGGAAGTGGGCGGGCTGCGCGACGAGGTCGTCCAACTGCTCGATGCCGGCGCCGTGGTGGTGGGCGTCGATTTGATGGGGCAGGGCGAGTTCATCCCCGATGGCCGCCCCATCGCCAGCACGCGCACGGTGAAAAATCCGCGCGAGGCCGCGGCTTATACTTTCGGCTACAACCGCGCGCTCTTTGCCCAGCGCGTGCAGGATGTCTGCACGGTCTTCCACGCGATGAGTCGTGTGAAAGATCGGCCGCGCCGCGCGCTGGTCGCCCTCGATGGAGCCGGCCCGCTCGCCGCCGTCGCCCTCGCCGTGAATGGCCGCGCCGACATCGCAGTCATCAATACCGGCGGCTTCCGCTTTGGCGGCGTGCTCGATCTTCACGATCCCAACTTCCTCCCCGCCGCCGCCAAATATGGAGACCTCCCCGGAGCCCTCGCGTTGCTGGCCATGCCGCCGGGATCCGCTCCCCGCCTGTATCTGCGCGGCGAAGGCGAGAGGCCGCCCGAGCTCCTCGAGGCCGCTTACCGCAAGGCCGGGGCGCTCGATGCCCTGCGCATCGCCCGGCGCGGCGAGGATGCATCGGCAGCCATCGAGTGGCTGCTCCAGGCGCGCTAGGTGTGGAGGCTCAAGAGGTTGTTCAGTGGCAAGCGGAGTATGGAGAATGCGGAGCGGAGTTTGAGGGATGGAGAGGGCGGTGCCATTTATCGTTGTGGAGGAATACGGGGAGGCCTTGGGAGCGTTAGTCGGAGTGGGAGTCGGCGCGAGCGTAGGCTCACTCGGTGGTTCCAGGGGAGAACATGGGCACGAACGTCCCTCTCGAGTCCGCCCTCACAAGACGGTCGCCTCTCCGCTATGAAGCGTGAAAGATTCAGCAGAAATTCATGCACGCCCCCGACCTGACTCTTCCTCAACTTCTCGAACAATCCGCCGCGCGTTGGCCCGAGGCGTTGGCTCTGATTTATTTCGAGCGGAAGATCCCATATGCCGAGTTGCTCGATGAGGTGAATCGCGCCGCCGCCGGCTTTCAGGCGCTGGGTGTGCAGCCTGGCGACCGCGTGGCGCTCATGATGCCCAACTGCCCACAGTTCGTCGTTGCCTTCTTCGGCGCTTTGCGCGCGGGGGCGGTCGTCACCGCCACGTGCCCCATCTACACGCAGCGCGAGGCGGCCCATCAGTGGAACGATGCAGGCGCTCGTGTCGTCGTCGCGTCCAACAAACTGCGTGCGCTCGTGGAGGTGGTGAAAGCGGAATGCCCTTCGATCCAGCACTTCGTGTTCACTTCGGACGACGATCCCGTGGTCGATGGGCATCCCACCTGGCGCAATCTTCTCGCGACTTCCGCGCCACCCACGCCCGTGGCCGCGGAGCCCGGCGATCTCGCCTGCCTGCAATACACCGGCGGCACCACCGGCGCCTCCAAGGGCGCCATGCTCACTCACCGCAATCTCGTCACCAACGCGGCGCAGACTTGCGATCGCGTGACCATCGGCTCGCCGAGTCCGGACATCGTCCTGGGCGTGCTGCCCTTCTTCCACATCTTCGCGATCACCTCGGTGCTCGTCTCCTCGGTGATGACCGGCAGCGCCATCGTCATCCTGCCGCGCTTCGAGCTCGAGCCGGCGCTCGCGGCGTTGCGCGCGCACCGGCCCACGGTTTTTTCCGGCGTGCCCACCATGTTCATCGCCTTGCTCGGCCATCCCGCGGTGTGTGCGGACGACTTCCGCTCGTTGCGAGTCTGCACCAGCGGCGGCGGGCCGATGCCCGTGGAGGTGCAGAAAAAATTCCAACTCCTGCTCGCCCATGGCCGGATGGTCGAAGGCTACGGCCTCAGCGAGACTTCCCCCGTCACCCATCTCAACCCCATCGCTGGCGAGATCCGCCTCGGCAGCATCGGCCCAGTGCTACGCGACACCGAGGCGCGCATCGTGGATGTGGAGACCGGCCTGCGCGAACTGCCGGATGGAGAGGTCGGCGAGATCGTCGTGCGCGGGCCGCAAGTCATGCGCGGCTATTGGAACAAACCGGAGGACACGGCCAGAGCCATCCGCGACGGCTGGTTTCACACCGGCGACATCGGCCTGCGCGATGGCGACGGCTATTTTTTCATCGTCGATCGCAAGAAAGATTTGATCCTCGCCGGCGGCTTCAATGTCTATCCGCGCGAGGTCGAAGAGGAACTCTTCAAGCACCCGCGCATCCAGGAGGCAGTCGTCATCGGCGTGCCCGACGCTTATCGCGGCGAGACGGTGAAAGCCTTCGTGGTGCCGCGACCGGGCGAGGTGCTCACGAGCGAGGAAGTCATCGCGCATTGCCGCGAGCGGCTCGCCGGCTACAAGGTGCCGCGGCTTGTCGAGTTTCGCGCCGCGCTTCCAAAGTCCGGCGTCGGCAAATATCTCCGTCGCGAACTGCGCCGCGAAGAAACCGACGCCCGCGCAAGAGTGTGATCCCGGTGGCGGTAAGGCGGACTATCACAATCCGCTCAGCAACTCCTCCCACCTGCAATTCAATGCCCGGCGAAGACGAATCAAAACCGCAAGCGATGCGCCGAAGGACACGGGAAAGTTGAAGACTGCTGAATTCTTCTGCGGCCATTGCAAATGGCCGCGGCTCGGGCAGGATCGGCCGCCTCGCAAATGTCCTCCCGCCAACCCGCGCTCTTCGATCTCCAGGTCAATGGATTTGCCGGCGTGGATTTTCAGCAGGCGAGCCTTACGCAGGCTGAGTTGCGGCGCGCCGTCGAGGCGCTGCGCGAGCATGAGACTCACCGCATTCTGCTCACATTCATCACCGACCGCATCGACTCGCTGTGCCGGAAGTTTGCACGGCTCGAGGAATTGCGCAGCGCCGATCCGCTCATCGCGGAGACCGTGTGCGGCTACCATCTCGAAGGCCCGTGGTTGAGCCCCGAGCCGGGCTTCTGCGGGGCGCATCCGGCGGCGTGCATGCAGGCGCCGGAGCTCGCGGATTTCGGGCTGTTGCAGGAATTCGCCGGCGGCAATATCCGGCTGGTGACCGTGGCGCCGGAGTGGCCGGGCAGCGCGGAATTCATCGCGGAACTGGTGCGGCGCGGCGTGCGCGTTTCGCTCGGCCACACCGATGCCAGCGAGACGCAGATTGATGAAGCCATCCGCGCCGGCGCGACGCTCTGCACGCATCTTGGCAATGGCGTGCCGGTCACGCTTCCGCGCCACGATAACGTGATGCAGCGGCTCCTTGCGCGCGACGAACTCACCGCCTGCCTCATCCCCGACGGCGCGCATCTTCCGCCCTTTGTGCTCCGCAATTTTTACCGCGCAAAGCCGGCGGGAAAGATCCTGCTGACCACCGACGCGATGGCCGCCGCGGGCGCGCCGGAAGGCCGCTACAAGATCGGCGCGCTCGAGGTGGAAAGCTCCGGCGGATTCGTGCGCATGCCCGGCCGGCCCAATCTTGCTGGTTCCTCGCTCACGCCAGACCGCGGAGTGCGCAACGCCGCCGCGTGGCTCGACCTGCCGATGCACGAAGCGCGCGCGCTTTTCTCCACTCAAATCGCCGCGCTCTTCGACATTGCGCTTCCGCTCATCGAACTCGCCGAAACATGAGGGTCCACGGAATACACGGAAGACACGGAAAGGAGAGGACCGCAAAAAAACATTTCTTTTTCCGTGTCTTTCCGTGTCTTCCGTGGACCTCCCACGGCCCGCTTTAATATGAAAACTCGTTTTGCTTTTGCCGGCTTCCGACACGGCCACATCCTCGATCTGCTCACGGGCGTGGAAGAGCGCGACGACACCGAAATCGTGGCGTGCTGCGAAGAGGACGCCGCGGCACGCGACGCACTTGCCGCGCAAGGCCGGGTCAAGACCACGCACACGGATTTCGAGAAAATGCTGCGCGACGTGGCGTGCGATGTCGTGGCCATCGGCGATTACTATGCGCGGCGCGGCGCGCTCGCCATCGCCGCGCTCGAAGCCGGCAAGCACGTGCTCTCCGACAAGCCGCTCTGCACCACACTCGACGAGCAGGCAGCCATCGAACGGCTCGCGGAAGCACGCGGGCTGTGCGTCGGGTTGCAACTCGACAGCCGCGGCTACGGCGCGTTCCTCACGCTGCGCGAGATCCTCCGCGCCGGCGAACTCGGCGAAGTCTGCACGGTGCGCATCGACGGCCAGCATCCGCTGCTGCTTGCTTCGCGGCCCGGCTGGTACTTCGAGCCCGGCAAACACGGCGGCACCCTCAACGACATCGCCATCCACGCATTCGACTTCGTGCCGTGGCTCACCGGAGTGCGGTGGCGCCGCGTCATCGCCGCGCGCACCTGGAATGCGAAGGCGGAAAAATTCCCGCACTTCCACGATTGCGCGCAATTCCTCGCGGAACTCGAAAACGGCGCGGGCGTGTGCGCCGACCTCTCGTATCTCGCGCCCGACCAGCTCGGCTACCAGCTTCCGTATTACTGGCGGCTCACCGTGCACGGCACGCGCGGCATGGCCGAGACCTTCCTGATGTCGAAAGAAGTCACCGTCATCACCGACCTAGACTCCGCGCCGCAACGCCGCCCCGCCGCCGCCAATACTCCGCGGCGTTATCTCGCCGACTTCCTGCGCGAGATGAGGAGGGAGAGCGAGGGTGCCGATCTCCGCACCGCGGACTGTCTCCGCGCCTCGCGCCTTGCTCTCGAAGCCGAAGCAAGCGCCCACCGGTAAGACTGAATGGCCCGGAGGGCCGATGGAAATTAGCCGGTGGCGCAAGCCACCGGGTTACGGACACAACGCATGATTTTTTGCGGAGCTCCGGTGGGTTGCGCCACCGGCTAATTTCCATTCCCCCTCCGGGTGGCAAAACGCGTGACCCAGTTTTCTTCACTCTGAAAGCGGCGATGGCGTCAGCCGAATGGTGTCAACCGAATGAAGGCCAATGGGATCCCTCGGGGTGGGCCTCACCCACAGGGTGGTGCGATTCATTCGCCGTATCTCTTCATTCTCATTCGCCTGACCCCATTCGGCTGACATCCAATCACGAATTTAGGATAACACATCCTCCTCGTGTTACTCGGTTGCTGATGGGAAACACCGCGACAGCAACCAACAGCGACAAAGCTGCAAGCCACAACAAACGCGACAAACGAGCTGTATTAGAGGCGTTCAATCGAGCGTGCTGAAACGCCTAACAACGCAAAGGTGGCTGACTGTGCTGCGTGGTGAGGAATAACTCATGGTTCAGCCACCCTTCTGGGTTGGGCGAATTTCGTTGTGTCTCGAAATCCAGTAGAGCGGTTTACGGCTGGCATGAGCTACAGCAAGGAATCCAAAGAGTTCGTTCTCTCACGACGTAAGCTATTAATAAGTAATAGGGAAACATCCGAAGGTTGATTCTGCGATATGCGCCCGGTCGGAGCCGATATAGCTCAGGGTGATCGGCGATCCACAAACGTTCCGATCCACCTCGTTCTTGAATCGCCGCCCCAGTCCCGCACGAGCTTCTTCGAAGCCGGAGATTGCATCGAGAAACTCGCGCTGAGCTTCATCGACAAAGCGGGTAGTCACGGAACCAAAAGTCGCTCTGCCGCGCGCATCACTTCCTCGTATGCGACGCCGGTATCCCGACCTTCGTCGATGACGCGGATGCGGTCACGAATCTCGGCGTCCCACGCGGCCTCAGATTCGGGATCGGTTGCGGCATCCGCGCTTTCAAGGAGGAACTCAGCAAGTGCGAGCTTCTGACGCGGCGAAAGGTCCATCGCTTCTTTGGTGACTCGTTCGAGTGCCGTCGGCATCGGAGAGGAATCGGAAAGGTTCCATTACCCGTCAAACTTAACTTACGAATAACTCCCTGCATTCGTCGCTCACGACTTCTGCGCTTCGGCTACGGCGGCGCGGTCGAACTTCATGGAGGGGCCTTTCTGCCCGATCCAATCCTGCACATCGAAGAACATGATGAAGAGCATGAAGCCGATGATGAGCACGGCGCAGGCGGTCTGCACGATCTCGAGCAGGCGCACATTGACGGGGCGGCGGCGCACGCCTTCCACGAGCGCGAGAGTGATGTGGCCGCCGTCGAGCACGGGGATGGGCAGGAGGTTGAGCAGCGCGAGGTTCACGTTGAGCACGACGCTGAACCACAGCGCGAGCCGCCAGCCTTCTTTGCTCTCAAACATCATGTAGTAAGCCCGCATCATCATCACCGGACCGCCCATGTGTTACACGCCGATGCTCGATTTGGAAGCGATGGCGCCGATGGTGTTGAAGATCATCATCACGCTGGCGCGGATTTGTTCGCTGGGCGTGGGGTGCACCACTTTGAACTGGCCGTATTCGTCCCAGATGGCGCTGTCGTCGCGGCCCGCCCACTCGATGCCGAGCCGCGGCTTTTCTTCGCCCACTGGCGGCACTGGCGTGACCTTCACTTTGAGCTGTTCGGAGCCGCGCTCGATGGCGAGCTCGATGGGCCCGCCGCGGTGTTGCTCCACGTATTTTGAGATGCCGCTGAAGATGCGCTGCGGCACGCCGTCGATGCCCACCACGCGATCGTCGGGCTTGAGTCCCGCGAGTTCGGCGGGGCCGTCCTTGGCAACGGCGCGAATCTTTGCGCCGTTCGGGAGGAAGGGAACTTGCAGCGTTTCGTCGCCGCGCTGGACGGTGAGCGTGAGCGGCTGGCCGGGGTGTTGCTCGGCGACGTCGAGCATCGTGAAGTCGCTGTAAATTTTTTGCCCGTTCACTTCCGTGACGAGATCGTTTGGCTGCAAGCCCGCGCGCGCGGCGGGGCTGCCGGCCGGGGCCTTGGCGACCATGGGCGTCTCGCTCGGGCCGATCTGGATTTGCCGCAACCCGCGGCGCTGCCACCAGCTCGTGGGCGGAATCCGCGGCGTCACTTCAAAACTGAGCACCTGTCCGTCGCGCTCGATTTTCATGGGAATGGTGGCGCCTTCGCTGCGGACGATGCGCCACGTGATGCTGTCCTCGCCCATGCCGCCGAAGCGCCCGACCGGGTGCCCGTCGATCTCGAGAATGCGGTCGCCGATTTTCAGTCCTGCCTGCGCGGCGGGGGAATTTTCGCCGACCATGCCGATGGTGGTGGAAGCCTCCGACTCGCTCACCGGCCGGCCGACTTGCCACACGATTACGGCGAAGACCACGGCGAGCAGGAAGCTGAAGAGCGGCCCGGCAAAAGCGACGAGGATTTTGTCGAGCACGGAGATGGGCGGGAGTTGTTCGCGCGGCGTGTCACTCTTGCCTTCTATGATCTCCATCGGCGCGAGCTGCGGCAGTTTCACGAAACCGCCAAACGGGATGGAGCCGAAGCTATAGACCACGCCGTTGATTTTCCGTTTCCAAAGCGCCTTGCCAAACCAGATGCCGAACTCCTCGACCACCAACCCGCGCCAGCGCGCGGCCAGGAAGTGGCCGAGCTCATGGACGATGATCATGAGATTGAAGACGAGGACGACTTCGAGGCAGATGCCGAGGACTTTGAGAGCGTGAAGAAGCATGGAGGAGCGCTAAGTGACAACAGATGCCCCGCCCGTCAATGGATTTGCCGCTTCGGCGATTGGATTGCCGTGCGCATCGCGTGAAAGAGCGAGCCGTCGCGAGCCGAGCCGCATTTTATGGAGCGCATCACCGCGTTGGACAGGCGGCGACGCCGCGCGTGAACGAACGCCGTCGAATCTTGGATTGCCACTCAAATCTCGAGCCGAAGCGCGAAATTGAGACCGGGCCGAATCGCAGCGAGCGGGAGCCAACTCAAAGCTGCGAGAGGAGGAAAAGCAGCGACTGGGAGCCTTCGCACAACGAATCGGAGCGCCGAAGAATCGCCACCCAAAATCGCAACAATGACGCCGGCATTCCCAACAACGACTTGGGATGGAAAAAATCCGCACCGGGAGCGGCAACAACGAGTGGGGACGCGCGCAAATCCACACGGGAGCGGAAACAGCGGCGAGCAATAAAGCTCAAAGGAGACGAGGCGACATTTCACGGGCCGCGCCGCAACCGGTAAAATCTCCGCGTGCCCGACATCGGCTGCACGATGGTCGCCACGCCACTGGCCACTGTCACGCCGGTCATCGTCACCGGCAGCCAGCTATTCGGCGCGAGCGTGTCGGAAGTTTCCAGCACCCAGCCAATCGCCGCCGCCGGCCATTTCACGGCGACATTCGGCCCCCTCGCGGCGATGCCCACTTTCGGCTGCGGGATGGTGATGAAGCGGATGCCGTCGATCGCCACCTGGCAGTTCGTCGAAGTCCCGCCGACCAGCCCGAAGAACAACTCCACGCTCTGCCCGGCGTAGGCCGAAATGTCCATCATGTCCGTGCTCACCGGCGAGCCATCGGGCGCAAACTTCGCCGGCAGCGTGAAGACATTCTGCCCGTTCACCGCGCAGGCGATGGAGTCGTCCAACGGCTCGCCGGTCACGGTGAAGTCAAATGCCATCATCCCCGCGTTGGCAGGCACATGCACGGTCAGCCATGCATAGACTAGCGGCGTGGAAAAGAAAGTTGCTTACAACGTTGAAGTGAAGCGGGAATGCGGCAAAGTTGTTATAGCTTAGATCAAACAATGAACCAGCATAGTGTCCAAGAAGCATATTTTAAGTCGTTCCGCGACGAGAAGACTGGAAGACTTTGGGTCTATACAAGGGACGGTCGGCAAAGGTTTCAAAAGCCAACGAAGTGGTGCACCGCTGAGAATGATTTCCAATCTGAGCTACTTGAGCGTGAACAGAATACGATTGTTGAAAAGCCGGGAATCGAAGCTTTGCGCCGCTTGGTGCATGCGGGAAAGTTGTCGGAGGCAGATTATAGTTTAATTTGTCAATGGACTGCTCTGCATCTCATTCGGAACCAGAAAATGCGAAATGAGACAAGTGAAGCTTATCAGAAGCAGTTCGCTGACGAGTTTGAAATGGAGTTGCTGTTTACAAAGAGTTTTCAATATGCGGATGTTTACACCTGCAGCCGGAGCGGATTTCTTTGTGACCTCGGATAATCCGGTCGTTGAGTTCGAGATGTCTGGTCGCCTCATGCGATTACTTGTCATCAGTCCCTACCGGTTTGTCCAATTCGCTCCGGAACCTGCGAATTGGAGTCCGGAGGTAGAATCAATGAGTAACTATGTCAATTCCATGATCTGGGCTCAGAGCTTTGAGTATATCTATTCACATAGAAGCGATGTGAGTATCGAACGATACAAGATGATAGCGAAAGAGTATGAAATGACACCTGTCTTGGAGGAACAGCAATTCTTGGTCAAAGGGTATTCCGCTCGCGATGCCTCGGGATTTTCGAGACGAGAGCAATAGGTCGATGAGTAATCCTGCCGCGATCTAGCGGCGACAAAAACGACTCTCGTTTCGGGCACTGGAGTCACAAGGGACATCGGACCCGCCTAACGCTGCGAACAAGCGCGAGCACGGATCCCATTGTCACTGAGCATTCGGTCAGATCGAACAACTAAGGCGCAACGGTCACCTTTACGCGCAAGAAGCGGGCAGGCGGGGTGCCGTAGGGAACATTGTCGCGGACTTTCAAAGTGGCTCTGTCGTCGAGCAGTACGGTGGTCGTCGCGGGGCTGAAGGAATCGGGCTGACCGGTTAGCAACGTGCCGGCGCTTTGCACTTCGTAAGCGGCACCGGTGTGCTTGGTGAGGGTGATCGTAAGGTAGCCGTCTTCGACAACGGGCTTGGGCGCGAGCGCGGCATCGGGCAGCGTCGGGTTGAGGCCAAAGGCGAGTTCCTCGAGGTTTGTGAGGCCGTCGCCGTCGGGATCATCGTTGGGACCGTGCCCGGCGATGGTGGGCCAGTAGGTCAGTTCCCAGGAGTCGAGAAGGCCGTCGCTGTCAGCGTCGCCAGGCGAGCCACCCTCGTAGCGCACGAGTGCAAAGTCGTAGTTGCTGCCGTTCCAGGAAGACCCCGCGACGACGATCTTCCCATCGCTCTGCACCGCCACGCTGTCTCCGAAGTCGTCGCCGCTTCCGATGGCGGTGGTCACCTTGCCCGTGCCGTTGAAGGTCGTGTCCAAGCTTCCATTGGCGTTGTAGCGCACCACCGCGAGGTCGAAGTTGCTGCCGGTGGAGGAATACCCCGCGACGACGATCTTCCCATCGCTCTGCACCGCCACGCTGAATCCGGAGTCGGGGCTGCTTCCAATGGCGGTGGTCACCTTGCCCGTCCCGTTGAAGGTCGTGTCCAAGTTTCCATTGGGGTTGTAG
>JBBRXP010000083.1:0-24383 GCA_038238555.1 Chthoniobacterales bacterium
GCCATCGGCAACCTGAGCTATATCCCGAGTGTTTCCGGCGGAGAGAAAGCGGTCCACTCCGCGGCGGCAGAGATGAAAATTGCCGGCATGCTCAGCCCGACCACGGATGTAGCGGCGCTCGCCAAAAAAGCGTTCATCCGTCTCGACGGCGTCAACGATGCCTGGGTGCAGAGCTTGCAGGTCGAGAAGGTCGCGGAGGGTCAGATTCCGCCGGATCAAGAGCAGCGGCTCGCCTTGGAACTGGCGACCATCGGCACACCGTTTTTGATCGCTACGTGCTGCTCACCAGCGTTGAAGATCGCGAAGTGAATAGTTCACCGGCAGTCGAGGAACCAGTCTCCGGGGCCGTCGCCGCACCAGGGCACGGCGTGGTGGCGCCAGTGGGCGGAGCGAAAGCACCGCTGCGCACATTCCTCGCCGTCCCCGTCGCGTCGGCGGTCGCGCTCGGCGTCCATCTTTTTGTCTCGAAGAACGAACTGCCCGTCGAGACGCACTCCTACTCGGTATTGCTCGCCATCGTTCTTGGCGCGGCCATCGCCGCCGTGGCGGTGCAACCGTTCTCGGCGGGCCTCCTGCGATGGATGCGCAATATGTGTCCCATCCTCGCGGCCGCCGTGGCGCTGTTGTGCTTTTTGGAAATCATCACCTCGGGATTGCGCTGGCTGCCGATGCCCCATTTTCCAAGCCCCGCGGGCATCTTGCAGAGCCTCATCAACGATCGCGATCTGCTCTTCGACAGCACATGGCACTCGCTTCTGTTGCTGCTCGGCGGCTATGCACTCGGCGTGGCCGTCGGGCTCGTCACGGGCGTGTGCATCGGCTGGTTTGAACTCGCGCGTTACTGGGGGATGCCGGTGCTCAAGATCGTCGGTCCCATTCCCGCGCCCGCGTGGATTCCTCTCGCGATGGTCTTCTCGCCTTCC
The DNA here is from genome assembly GCA_038238555.1 of Chthoniobacterales bacterium. Taxonomy (GTDB): domain Bacteria; phylum Verrucomicrobiota; class Verrucomicrobiia; order Chthoniobacterales; family Chthoniobacteraceae; genus JANNXQ01. The sequence goes on from JBBRXP010000083.1 coordinate 924, forward strand.
GCGATGTTCTCCGCCGTCGGGCTCATCGCGCTCGCGGTGTGGTTCCCCGTTACGATGCTCACCGCCTCGGGCATCTCCAACACGCGCGAGTCCTACCTCGATGTCGCCCGCACGCTGGGCGCTGGGCGCGGCTACCTCATCTTTCGCGTCGCGATCCCCGCGGCGATGCCGAATATATTCATCGGCCTTTTCATGGGCTTGGGCGCCTCCTTCCTCACGCTCGTGGTGGCGGAAACCGTGGGCGTGAAGAGCGGCCTCGGCTGGTATGTGAGCTGGGCGCAAGGCTGGGCGGAGTACGGAAAAGTCTATGCGGCGCTCATCATCATGGCCGCGTTTTTCTCGACCATCATGACCGCGCTTTTCAAGCTGCGCGACCGCGTGCTCGTGTGGCAAAAAGGCATGATCAAGTGGTGACGCCGCCCGCCCTCGAAGGCTCCTCGCTGCACGTGCGGGAGGTGAGCAAGAGCTTCGCCGAGCCTCCCACGCTCGCGCTCGACTCCGTCTCGCTCTCCATCGCGGCCGGCGAATTGGTCTCGCTCATCGGCCCGAGCGGCTGCGGCAAGTCCACGCTGCTGCGCCTCATCGCCGGCCTCGACACGCCCAGCACCGGCGAGCTGCGGATCGGCGACGAGCCGATCACCGAACCGAGCGCCTCGCGCGGCCTTGTCTTTCAAGACCCAAATCTTTTTCCGTGGCTCACCGTGCGCCGCAACATCGAGGCCGGTCTCGTCGCGCGCGGCGTGCTCCACGCCATGCGGCATGAAGTGGATGACTTCATGCGCCTCGTGGGACTCGAAACTTTCGCCGACGCTTTTCCCCATCACCTCTCCGGCGGCATGGCGCAGCGCGTGGGCCTCGCACGGGCGCTCATCAATCACCCCAAAGTCCTGCTCCTCGACGAACCGCTCGGCGCCCTCGATGCTTTTACTCGCATGCGGATGCAGGATGAAGTGCTGCGGCTCTGGCAGGCCCGGCGCACCACGATGTTGCTGGTCACCCACGACATCGACGAAGCCATCTACATGAGCGACCGCATCGTCCTCCTCACTGCGCGCCCCGGCCGCATCGAGCGCACCATCCCCGTCGCTCTCGATCGCCCCCGCCAGCGCAACGCCGCCAATTTTCTGCGCATCCGCGGCGAGATCCTCGAGCTCCTCCACTTTGCCGGCAGCGCCCCCGCGGAGACGCAACGCGAGACGAATTGATTGCCGCGTTCAGAGACCGATCAACTTCACGACCACGCCGCCTGTGCCCGAGGGGCCGGGCTGCGCGCTGCCGCACAGGTAGAGTTCGCCCGCCGCGTCGCGGCCGAAGCCTTTGAGCAGGAAACCCATTTCGCGGTCGTCGCGGCCGATGCGCACTTCGCGGATTTCGCCGTTGGGAATCTCCGCGTAGAAAAGTCGGCCGGAAAAAGTTTTGCCGTCGCGGTAATCGCCGAAGACGTACTTGCCGACGAGCGCCGGGATCGCGCGCCCGCGGTAAATGCAGCCGCCGGTAATCGAGGTGCCTTCGTCGTGATCGTATTGCAGCACGGGCGCGGAAAAGCCGGGCGGCAGACCGCTGAGATCGTCATCGATGAGGCCGTTGCTCAGAAACTTGAAGGCGCCCTCTTTCAGCCGCCAGCCGTAGTTCCCGCCGCGTTCGACGCGATGCACCATCTCGATTTTGTTTTGCCCTACGTCGCCGGCGAGGAGCATGCCGTCCTCGAAACTAAAGCGCCACGGATTGCGCAACCCGATGGCGAAGATTTCCCGCAGACCGCCAGCTTGCGCAAAGGGATTGTCTTTGGGAATGCCGTAAGCGCCGTTGGCGGAATCGCGGCCATTGACTTCGATGCGCAGCATTTTTCCGAGCGGCACATTTGGGTCCTGGCCGTTGCCCGTTTCGGGATTGTGGCCGGGGCCGAGATCGTTGGCCAGGCCGCCATCTCCGAGCCCGATGTAGAGCTGACCGTCGGGGCCAAAGGCGATCATGCCTCCGTTGTGATTGAACTGCGGCTCGGCGATCCGCATCAGCTCCACGCGCGTGGCGGGATCGACCCGCGATTCATTGACCTTCCACGCGGCGATGACGGCGTGATGATTCGGCGCCGCGCCGCCGCTGTGCAGAAAAGGAAACGTGGGCTCTCCGGCGGCGGGTTCGCTCGTGTAGGTGAAGATGCGGCGGTAGCCGGGGCTGCGCGGATCCTGGAAGCCGGGATCGAAAGCGATCGAGAGCAAGCCGCGCTCGTCGAAGTCCCGGTTGAGCGGCGCGAGCCGCGCGGTGACATCGAGGAAGGGCTCGGGCCGCAGCGCGCCCTTCTCAATCACGCGCACGAGCCCGGCTTGATCCACCACGAAGAGGCGTTCCGATTCATCCGGCACGGCCACGAGCAACACGGGCGAAGCAAGCCCGGCGGCCACCGGCTGGAGCTCGACGCGCACGTCGCCCTTGGCGATCTTCGCGGGAAAAGGATCGGGCACCGGCGCGGCGTGCAGAGCGGCGGCGAGAAGCGCGAAGCCGCCGAGGAGAACCAATGGAGGCTGCATGGCGCGCTACTTCTCGCGCTTCGGCGCGTCCCATTTCTCCCGAGTCATGAGACTCGCGGGCGCGGCAAATTCATCGACTTGCTGCCCGCCGTGAAAGACGCGAATCCAGATGCCCTCGAGCGCGTCGTTTGCCCGCGGCCTTCCTCCGTTTGTGTAGTTGTAGCCACTTGCCAGTTGCGTCTTTTTCAAATCCACCGGCTCGGTCTCAAAGGTCAAAGAGTCGTGGCCCTTGATCGCCGCTCCTCGCATCGAGCCCTTCTTTCGTTTGACGACTTTTGCCGCGGATTTTGAAGCCACGACCGCCTGCTTGTGAAAGAGAATGTACTGAATATCGAGATCACTGAAATCCTTCACCGACTTATTGTGCAGGGTGACTTGATAGATCCACTTTTCATCCGTCTTCATCGAATCCACCGCCGCCTTTTCCTGCTTGTCCTGAAGCTTGGGCTCGGTCTTGAACTCAAAATCTCCCAACCCCGCGAAGGCGATGTGCCCGTCGAGGAGGAACAGCGACAAGCAGGCGATCGGTTTCATGCGGAGTGTTCTGCGGACTGCGCTCCGAAGAGTCAAGCGCCCCCTCTCGCCGGCGATCGGTCGCGTCGGTACTTCGTAGTCCAGCCATTGGCCGGCAGTCGTCGCGAGGCCGTCGATCACCGCGAGCGGCGCGTGATCGCCGAAGCTCACTTCGAAAAAATCGCCGTCGCCGACTTGATCGAATCGCACGCGGAACTTCAGGCGCGGCGAAGAGGGGAGGAAGTTTTCATAAGCCGCCCGCGAAAGTGCCGGCCTGTGAAGCCCAAAATCCCGCCCATTTCGCACGTCGGAACTCCCGCGTAGTCAGCCGGTCGAAAACCGTTTATCTCATTCGACACATGAATGAGTTCCAGCCGCTGATCGATGAACTCTACCGCGAGGAAGTCCGCCGCGCCCGCGCAATGAAACCGGAAGAGCGATTCCGGCACGGGATGGAAATCTGCGAGATGAACTTTCAGTGGGCGCGCGCTCTGGGGGATGCAGAGATGCGGCGGCGCTATCGTATCAAGCGGGCGCTGGACGATCACGGCTGCTACGGCCCGCCGGTGCCGCGGCTATGACGGAGAGTGAACTTGCGCGGATCGTCATCGCCCACCTCGACGCCATCGGCGCCGAATATCTCCTCGTGGGCGGCATCGCCTACAATCTTTACGGCATTCCGCGATCGACCAAGGATGCCGACTTCGTCGTATCGATGGAACCGTCTGCTTTCGATGCTTTGCTGCGAGGACTTCCGACGAACTTCCATGTGGATCCTCAAGCCCGGATGGAACTTTTCACCGGCACCATGCGCTGGGTGGTGTCGGTCCACGGCAGCGAACTCAAGGTCGAGTTTTTCCTCCTCGGCGCCGATCCACATCATCGCGAGGAATTCCAGCGGCGGAAGAGGATGTGGCTTCCGATGGTGGAGATCGAAGCATGGGTGGCATGCCCGGAGGATTTGATCGTCCAGAAGCTGCGATGGGCTCGTGGCAAGGATTTGGATGATGTGCGAAACATGCTGGCGGTGAGTGGCGATGCGCTCGACTTCCCTTATCTCGAGCGGTGGTGTCACCAGCATGGGACTTGGGAGCGCCTCGAAGAAGTGCGGCGTTCGATTCCCGAAATCTGAGGCGTCGGCAGACAAGCCTGCACTCCGCGATTTAGTTGGGCGCGGAACCGCTTGCAGGCGATCCCATGCTGCTTACCCTGAGCGATCATGAGTCTCGCCCAGATCAAAACGGCCGTCGGCCAGCTCACGCCGCAGGAGTTCACCGAACTCGCAGAGTTCATGGAGCGCGCAGACAAGAGTGCGTGGGATCGGGAGATCGAAGCGGACTTTTCGCCAGGCGGTCGCTTGCAACCGATGCTGGCTGCGGTGGATCGGCAGATCGACGCGGGCCAGTCCACGCCGCTGCCGTGACTTCGCGGGCGCTGCCTTCCTTCTGGAAGGGTTACAATCGGCTGCCCGAGTACATCCGCCGACTGGCGAACAAGAACTTCAAAGCGCTTCAGCGAAAACCCACGGCATCCGTCGCTTGATTTCAAAAAGAAGGGCTCCGTTTTCACCGCGGAAATCGGCCGGCACTCCCGGGCCATCGCCCGCGAACGAGACGGCGGTTACTACTGGTTTTGGATCGGTTCGCACGAAGAATACAACAAATTCACCTTGTAGCGCCCCATGTCTTTCGAACTCGCCTCCAACTACCAGCCCAAGGGTGATCAGGCACAGGCGATCGCGAAGCTCACCAAATCCGTCGAGGCGGGCAATCGGCATCAGACACTGCTCGGCGTCACGGGCTCGGGGAAGACTTTCACGGCGGCAAATGTCATCCGCAATGTCGAGCGGCCGACGCTCGTGATGTCCCACAACAAGACCCTCGCGGCGCAACTCTACTCCGAGTTCAAGCAGTTCTTCCCGAGCAACGCGGTCGAGTATTTCGTGAGCTACTTCGACTACTACCAGCCCGAGGCTTACATCCCGCGCACGGATACCTACATCGAGAAGGATTCCGCCATCAACGAAGAGATCGAGCGGCTGCGGCTTTCGACGACTTCGGCGCTGCTCACCCGGCGCGATGTCATCGTGGTCGCCAGCGTGTCGTGCATCTACGGCCTCGCCTCGCCGGAGGATTACATGAACATGCTGCTCACCGTGAAGCTGCGCCAGCCGCTCACGCGCGAGGCGGCGCTCGGCAAGCTGGTGGAGATGCTCTACGAACGGAACGACGTGGCCTTCGATCGCGGGCGCTTCCGGGTGCGCGGCGATGTGGTCGAGGTCTTCCCGGCCAACGCGGACGACCAGGCGATCCGGTTGGAATTTTTCGGCGATGAAGTCGATCGCATCACGCGCTTCGATCCGCTCACGGGCCACACCATCGACCAGCTCACGACCGTTACGCTCTTTCCCGCCAAGCAATTCGTGACGCCTTACGACAAGATGCGGCGCGCGATGCAGACCATCCGCGAGGAGCTCGACGAGCGGATTATTTTTTTTGAAAAGCACGGGCACTTGATCGAGGCGCAGCGCCTCAAGATGCGCACGGAATACGATCTCGAGATGATGCAGGAGATGGGCTTTTGCAGCGGCATCGAGAACTACTCGCGCCATCTCAGCGGCCGGCCGCCGGGCTCGCGGCCTTACACCCTGCTCGATTTTTTTCCGAAAGACTACCTGCTCATCATCGACGAATCGCACGCCTCGGTGCCGCAGATCGGCGGCATGTACGAAGGCGATCGCTCGCGCAAAACCACGCTGGTCAATTACGGCTTCCGGCTGCCGAGCGCGCTCGATAATCGGCCGCTCATGTTTCGCGAATTCATGGAGATGAGCGGGCAGCTTCTCTACGTGAGCGCGACGCCGGCGGAGTTTGAGATCAAAAATTCCGTCGTCGGAAATGGCGGATACATTCCGCACAAGCGCGAGCGGATCGGGGAGGAGGAGTCGGTGCCGTTTGTGACGGCGGGAGAGAAGCCGGATGTCAGACCTCAGATGTCAGGCGTCAGTCCCCGGCTCTCGCGGACCGATGCGCCGGTTGAGCAGTTCGATGTCCACACGCCGGGCGCGGCGCTCGTGGTCGAGCAGATCATCCGCCCGACGGGGTTGCTCGATCCGCGGATCACTATCCGTCCGCTCAAGAATCAAATCGACGAGACCATGGAGCTGTGCCGGCAGCGCGTGGAAAAAAGCGAGCGCGTGCTCGTGACCACGCTCACCAAACGCACGGCGGAAGACCTCAGCGATTACCTCCGCGATACGGGCCTGAAAGTGCGCTACCTGCACAGCGACATCGACACCATCGAGCGCGTGGAAATCCTCCGCGCGCTGCGGGCGGCGGAGTTCGACATCCTGGTCGGCATCAATCTTCTGCGCGAAGGGCTCGACCTGCCGGAGGTCTCGCTCGTGATCATCCTCGACGCGGACAAGGAAGGTTACCTGCGCTCGCAGACCTCGCTCATCCAGACCGCCGGTCGCGCCGCGCGCCACGTCAATGGCGAAGTGTATCTCTTCGCCGACGTGGTGACGCGCAGCATGGAAGCGCTGCTCGCCATCACCGAGTACCGGCGCACCAAGCAGGTCGAGTACAACGAGAAGCACGGCATCACCCCGCGCAGTGTGTTCCGCGCCGTGCAGGAGAGCCTGCACACGATCCTGCGCGGCCGCGCGGTCGAGTCCTCCGTGTTGCGGGAAGGCGGCGCCGACTTAAATCTCACCGACCTCCTGCGCGAGCTCGAAAGCGAGATGCTCACCGCCTCGGGCAATCTGGAATACGAAAAGGCCGCGTTGCTGCGCGACCAGATCGCCGAGCTCAAGAGCGGCACCGGCATTTCGAAGATCGAACCCAAACGCAAGCCGGTGAAATACACGGCCGCCAGGCGGAGCAAAGCCCGATCGTAGGCTGGCGCCTGTCATGTTCACGTCTTGCACAGGTGGCTCGCTTCATGTGCAGATTCGGCTGTTTCGTGAACATGAGGCTCACTACATGTTCATTCTCTGCGCATGTCCGCCGCCCGCACTCCGTTTAATGATCTCCCGCTGCTCCCGCCCAAAGCGCGCCTCGAAACCGAGGCCGTCTTGAAAGCCGCGATCCGCGCCAGCCGCAGCCTCGCGGAGCTCAAGGGCCGCACGCGCACGGTGCCAAACCCGACCATCCTGCTCAACACCATCGCGCTCCAGGAAGCGCGCGCGAGCAGCGAGATCGAAAACATTTTCACTACGAGCGACGAGCTCTACCGCAGCATGAGCACGGACTCGCCCAATCTCGCGCCGCACGCCAAGGAAGTGCTGCATTACAACGAAGCGCTGTGGCACGGCGCGCAGGCATTGCAAAAGAAGCGCGCTCTCACCGCCGAGCTCGCCATCGAGATCGTCAACACCATCAAAGCCGACCGGCCCGGCATCCGCACCGACTCGGCGGCGCAGCTCATCAATCGCACGACGGGCGAAGTGGTGTACACGCCGCCGCAAGGCGAGAAGCGCATCCGCGGCCTGCTCAAGAATCTCGAGCACTTCATTAACACCGCCGAGGATGGGCTCGATCCGCTGGTGAAGCTCGCCGTGCTCCACTACCAGTTTGAGGCCATCCATCCTTTCCCCGACGGCAACGGGCGCACGGGCCGCATCCTTCTCATCCTTTACCTGCTGCTCGTGCGCCTGCTCGAACAGCCGATCCTTTTCCTGAGCCGCTACATCATCGCAAACAAGAGCCTCTACTATCAGCACCTTCGCGATGTCACGCAGAAGGCCGCGTGGGAGCCGTGGATTCTCTACGTGCTGCGCGCCGTCGAGAGCACGGCCGAGACTACCGTGCTGAAGATCGAAGCCATCGGCGACCTGATGACGCGGATGATCGAAGAAGGCCGCCTGAAACTGCCGAGGCGCACCTTTTCAAAGGAACTCATCGAGCAACTTTTCGTGCGGCCTTACTGCAAAATCCGGCACCTCGAAGAAGCGGGCCTCGGCAACCGCGTCTCAGTCTCCCACTACCTGCACGACCTCGCCGCGAGCGGCTTGGTGAAAAAGACGCGAGCGGGAAAGGAAATTCTTTTCGTCAACGAACGACTGGTGAAGCTGCTGGCGAACTGAGGACGTGATAACGAAATTTACACGTCCCGGAAACGTGTAAATAAACCGGCGATTTATTTACATATCGGGAGCGTGCCCATTTTGATCGGGGACAAGACGAAGCATGTCCCTGCAAGTCACGGGCCGGTGCGGACTCGGATGAAGAGGCGGGTGGCGCCGGGGAAGGGGCCGAGCTGGATGGCCAGGGCGCTGCCGGTGCCGGCCACGGGGGCGCCGGCGAGGGGCGTCCACGTCACGAGGTCGGACGAGGATTCAAAGGTGTAGCTGCGTCCGATCACGCTCGGAAAAGTGACGGTCACGTTGGGGCTGGTGCGAGTGAATTGCGTGACGCGCAGGATGCTCGCGGAAACGGCGGGGTCGGTGAGGGCGAGCCATTCGTCGCGGTTGCTCGCGCCGTCGCCGTCGAAGTCGAAGGCGGCGGCGTGTTGCGCGGGCGTGGCGGTGGCAGGGAGGCTCTCCCAGATGAAGGCGTTGAAGTTTAAAAAAGTGCCGGCTTCATACGCGCCGATGTCGGGCACGCCGACGATCGGGAAGCCGCGCTGGTCGCTGGTTGTGGCGCTGCCGGCGGCGGCGTTGCGCGCGGGGCTGCCGGGGAGCAGGGCCATCGTCATGGTCGGGCCGCCGTATGTGCCGAGCGGGGCGAGGAGCGGATTGCCGCTGGTGAGGTTCGCGCCGGTTTGCACGATCGTTCCGCTCACGTCGGCGAGAGTGGTGGCGGTGTTTCCGGCCACGATGCTGTTGGCGAGTTTGAAGACGCCGCTCAGTCGCCGGATGCCGCCGCCTTCGCTGCCGGCGCCGGGCGCGTGATTACCGGAGACGGTGCAATGGGTGAGCGTGGTGGTGGCGTCGCCGGAATTATTAACGCCGCCGCCGCTGCCAGTCGCCGTGTTTCCCGCAAAGGTGCATCGCACGGCGCCGAGTCTCGCCGTAGCGCCTTCGGTGTGGATTCCGCCGCCCTCGATCGCCGCGCTATTGCCCGAGACAGTGCAGCCCGCCAGCGTGAGCCAGCCTTGATTGAGCACCGCTCCGCCGCTGCCACTCGCCAGCGCGCCGGCGCCGTTGCCGCCGGTGAGCGTAAGTCTCACGAGCGTCACGATCTTTCCGCTGCTCACGGTGAAGATGCGATTCAATCCAGGACTGCCATCGACGGCGATGCCGCCGGACAAATTGCTGGCGTCGATGGTCACATCTTTCGCGAGCACGCTCTCGCCCCTCGCCAGAGCGAGCGTTGCGCCGTTCAGCGTGCTGTCGAAAAGGATGCCCGCTCCCTCCGGCGCGTCGCGCAATGCTTCGCGCAGCGAGATGCCCGCGCCGAGCGTGCCGTTCGCGTCGAGCTCATCGGCGGCGGTGGTGACGACGATGATTTCGTTGCGCACGATTTGCACGGCGTTGATGGGCGAACTGGTCACCGCCTCCTCGGCGCGCACGATGAAACCCGGCTCGGTGAGTCCTTCAAAGACCACGTAGTTCCCCGCTGGCGTGCTCGTGCCGAGGTTGCTCGTCGAGGTCGCGGGCACACGGGTGAAGGTGTTGGAAAAATTCGCGGCGTCTTGCACGAAGACATGCGGCGTGAGATCGAGCTCGCCGCCGACGCTGGCGGGATTCGCGCCACGATTCGAGGTCAGCCAGTATTCGCCGACGCGGTCGCTCGCGTCCCCGTCGGTATAGACGATCGCCTTATACCCGCCGAGCGTGCCGGCCGGCAGCGCCGCCACGGCAAGGAAGGGCTGGGAAGCGGGCGAGGCGTAGAGGTTGGTGGCGGCGTGGCCGGGACCGCCGACGTTGCTGTCGAGGTAGCCATTCATCAGCCGTCGATCCGGCGTGCTCTGCGGCGCATTCGAGATATTCCAGAGATGATCGGCGGCCCACCACAGGCGCAGGTTTGGGGAAAAGGCCACGCCGCTCGCGTTGACCACCGGCACGGGGCCGCCGCCGGCATAGGTGCCATCGTGCGCCGCACCGTCGATCGTGGTGCTCAGATTATTCCAATTCGCCTGGGCAAACTCGGGCACACCGGCCACGTCCGTCGCGGCGAGCGTGCCGCCAGGACCGCCGGCTCCGCCTCCGACGAAATTGAATCCCACGCCGCTCGACGGCGCGACCTGCGCCTCATAAGCGCCGATGTCCGGCGCTGATCCGGCGACGGCGTCGCCGTCGCGATTGCGCGGGAAGCCGCGCTGATCGGTGACGAATCCACCGAGCACCGTGGCGGCATCGAGCGCTGGGCTGCCGGTGCGCAAGGCCATCGTCCTGGTCGGGCCGCCGTTATCGGCGAGCGGCGCGAGGCGCGGGTCGGCGATGAGAACGCTCGGTCCCGCGCTGATGCCCGAGCCCGCGGGATCGCCGACGATGTTCACGCCCGCGGCGAAGACCGGGTTCGCGAGATTGGAGATGTCCGGCCCACTCGGCGCGCTGTTCCCGGCGACGATGCTGTTCGCCAGCGTCAACTCATGGTCCCGGATGACGATCGCGCCGCCGCTGCTCGTCGCGGTATTTCGCGACAGCGTGCAATGCGTCAGCATCGGGAAAGCCGCGCCGCCCTGGTTGGCGATCGCGCCGCCGGTGGTCGCGGAATTTTCGGCCAGCGTGCATTGAGTTAGCGTGAGCGCTCCCGCGTTGAAAATTGCGCCGCCGGTCGTGGCTGCGTTTTTCGCGAGCGTGCAGCGCGCGAGCATGAGCGTGCCGGCATTGGAGACCGCGCCGCCGCTGGAGGCGTTTCCAGCGGTAAGCGTGAGAGCGTTCAGCGTGAGGCTGCTGCCGCCCGCCACATTAAAGATGCGCGTGGCGCCGCCGCCCGAAATCGTGATGCCGGCGGGCAGGCTCGCGGCGTCGAGAGTCACCCCGCCGGTCGCGTCGCCGATGACGATTTCGCTGCTGAGCGCGATGATGGCGCCGTTGAGCGCGGGCGGAAAAGTGAGGGTGTCGGCGCCAGGGATGTGCGCCGCATCGTCGAGCACGCGGCGCAGCGTGCCGGGGCCGGAGTCGGCGGTGCTGGTGACGATGGGGCTGAAGGCACTGACGGTGAAAGTGAGGCTCGTGGCAGTCTTGGTGAACGTACCGACAAGGCCAGAAGCGAGGCCGGTGTAGCTGAAGTCGGCAGCCGTGAAGGTGCTGCTCGTGAACGTGCCGAGCGTGTAGGTCTGGCCCGCGAGGCCGGTGCCTTGGAAGTCGAAGCGGTATGCGCCCGCGCTGCCTTTGGTCAGCGCGCCGGAGAGGGCGATCCGGTCCGAAGTGTTGTCCGCGGTGCTGAGGTGGAAACGCGCGGCGGCTCCGCCATTCCAAGTCAGCGTGCCGGATACGGCGAGCGTGCCGATGCTGGCTGCCACCGCCGCATCGCCGGGCGCGACGGCCGCGCCGCTCTCGAGCGCCGTGAGCGGCGCCGTGCCGGGGCCAGCGAGCGTCGCGCCGCTCTGCACCACGACGCCGCTGAAAGTCGCGACGCTGCCCGTCACGTTGAGCACGCCGCCGCTCACCGTGAGCGCGCCGGTGGCAGTGCTCGAGCCGCTCAGCGTCTGCGTGCCGCTGCCCGTCTTCGTGAGCGAGAGTGCGAATTTCAACGCTCCGCCGAAACTCCCGCTCCCGCTCGCCGCGCCGACGGTGAGAGCCCGGCTGCCAAAGGCGGCTTGCACCGCGCCGCCTCCGTTGAGGGCGTCAAATGTTTCGTCGCCGAAAAGGGCGAGGCTGCCATCCATCGTCACGCTGGCGGAGTCGGCGATCTGGTCTCCGCCGTTGCAAATCGCCGTGAGGCCCGCGGCGACCGTGAGCGCCGGGCCGTCCGCCGCGGCCAGTCCGCCGCCGAGAGCGTGCACGCTGCCGCTGCTCGTCTTGGAAAGCTCGGCCGTTCCCGCATTCACCGTCAGCGCGAGGCGCGTGTTGTCGGTGCTGCCTGCGAGCTGCAGGGAGCCTGCTCCGCTCTTCACGAGTTGCGCCTTGCCGATGCCATCGCTGCGGAAGACGCGCCCGCTGAAAACGATCGTGCCCGCGCCAGCCCCGGTGACGGTGAGCACATTGGCGCCGAGATCCGCATCGCCGCTGAAGTCGAGACGGCCATTGCCCGCCGCATCGATCGTCGCGGGCGCGAGCAGCGCAATTCCGCCAGCATAAGTATTTGGGATCAGTCCGTTGGCGTTGGCGTCGCGCAAAGTCTTCGCGCCGCTGGAGCCAGCGCGCACGGTCACGGGCGCGGCGAGGCTCGTACCGCCATCCGCATCCGCGATCTCCAAGGTGGCCGGCGCGCTGCCACTGGTCGCGCCGAGCAGGATGCGTCCGCCGCCCGTCCACACGCCGCCTTCGCGCCAGGTGAACGTGCCCGCATTCACTGCGACGTCCACGTTTCCACCAGACACGGCGGTGGCGAGCGACACGCCCGCGGCATCTCCCGCAGCCGAGATGGCGAGGCTCGCGCTGAGATTGACTGTGCCGCCTGTCGGGAAACTCGCGGAGCGGAAGACGATGGTGTCCGCGCCGGGAAATGTGGCGGCATCGGCCACCGCTTGGCGCAGCGAGCCGGAGCCGGAGTCGTTTCCATTTGAGACGATGGGAAGATAACTCTCGACCGCGCCGAGGTCGGGCGCGGCGCTGCCGTTGCCGTCGCCATCGAAAGGCCGGGCGAAGCCGCGCTGGTCGGTGCCGTGGCCCGCGATCGTGGTGGCCGCGTCGATGGCCGGGCTGCCGAATTGCGGCGCGCGCGTCTCGGTCGGGCCGCCATTGAATCCGAAGCTGCCGAGCAGCGGCGCGCCTGTGAGTGGCGCGGGACCGGTGAAGAGCGCATTGGCCTGCGTGCGCACGATGTTCGCGCCGGCGTAGGTGAGGTTGGCGGCGCTGCCGGTGGCGTTGTTCACGTCGGAGCCGCCGGGGTTGTCGGCGAGGATGCAGTTGGTGATCGTCGCCGAGACGCCGCCGGTGCTGGCGAGAAGCACCGCGCCGCGCACGCCGGAGCCGCCGCTGGTGTTGTCGGCGATCGTGCAGTGCTCGAGCGCGACGGAGCCGGTGTTCAGGATCGCGCCGGCGCTTGGCCCGGTGGCCGAGGCGAAGCTCGAGTTCTGATGGAAGGTGGATTTTTTCACGGTCAACGCCGCGGCATTCGCGATCGCCGCGCACGCGCCGCCGGACCCGCCGTCGGCAGTGGTCGTGTTTCCTGAAAAGGTGCAGCCCTCGATGCTGGATGCGCCGCTGGTGGCCACGCTAAGCGCGCCGCCGGTGAAGCCCGCCTGATTATTCACGAACGCACAATCGAACGCCGCCAACGCCGCTCCCGCGCTGCGCACCGCGCCGCCGATATTCGGAGCGGCGCCCGCGTTCCCATTCAACAGCCGCAACCGCCGCAGCGTGAGCGAGCCGGCCGTGTGCGTGATGAGCCGATGCGCCGCGCCTCCGCCGCTGATCGAAATCGGCGCGGCCAGCGCGCTGGCGTCGATGCTCACGCCGCCCGCGTCGGCGACCGTCAATTCGGAGAGCGTGACGATATTCCCGCCGCTGAGCGCGGAGTCGAAGGTGACGCTATCCGCGCCGGCGATACCCGCCGCATTCGCCAGCGCCCAGCGCAGAGAACCGGTCCCCGCGTCTTGCGTGTTGGTGACTTTCGTGGGCTCCGTCTCGAGCCGCAGCGCGAGGCCGAAGAGATGCCAGGAGGCGAAGTTCGGATTTTGAATCGCGATGGTGAAAGCGCGCGTCGCTCCGCTGGCGGTGAAGGTGTAATCGACACGCACGCCGTTGGCGCTGCCAAACAAGTGCTCATCCACGTCAAGGACATCGCTCCCGCTGGTGAAGCGGTTGAGCCGCGTGTCATTGGCAAAATCGACGCCGAAAAACGACACGGTGTACGTGTTGCCCGCGATGAGCCCCTTCACGGTGATGGCGGCGGGATTGCCCGAGTAGATGAAGTCGGCCGCCATGACCGCGCTGCCCGGGCCGCCCTGGGCAGTGAGGTTGTTGGTAAAGTTATTGAAGACGGCCGAGGTCCCCGTGAGATCAAACTGCGCGCTCGCACTCGTCGGCCCCGCAATGCCGGGCACGCTCACGCCATTGACCGTGGCCGGATTGGTCGAGCCGAAGTGATACGCCCAGAGCGTCTGCGTGCTGGAGATGTAAGTCGTCGAGTCCCCGGTCCACGCCGCCGTGGACCAGGTGCCCGCGCGCGCAGCGGTGGCGGCCAGCGCGAGCGCGGCGATCGTGGAGAGGAGCGGGAGTTTCATATCTCGGGGAATGGGAGCGATAAGGCGCCGCCATCACCGGGCCAAGGCAACCGCACGCGCCAAAGATGCCGCGCACAATATCGCGGCCACGCCTTGAGGCAACCCGGAACAGATTAAATGTGGATCCGCGCGGACGTAGCAGCCCCCTCCAGCGCAGGCTCCGCGCACTTTCAAAACGCGAAGCCGAGCGCCAGCGCCCATAGCTCGCTGTGGCCGAATTCGGCGCCGATCTCGGGGAAGGGATCGTGTTGATACGCGAAGCTCGCCGTGAGCGCGTCGATGGAGCTGCGGCCAAAGTAGTGGTCTTGCTCGGCGACATTGACCCACTTGAAATCGACGCCGGCGGCCCACGAGAAATTGCCGCGCGCGTCGGCCACCGCGCCCGTGGAAATTTTCAAGCCTGGCCGGATCGGAAAATCGAAGCCGGCATAAACGCGATGGACCTGGAGTTCGACGGCTTGGTTGCGGAACCAGCCCCACTGGCAGTCGAGAAGGAGCGTCGTGCCCGCGAGCAGCGCCGACTTCCCGGGCACCAGGGTCCAGGCACCGCCCCCGCGGAGGAGCACGGTGTGCGCAGTGTGTCTGGCGACGCTGGCCTCCGGCAACTGCGCGCGCGTTCCGGCGCTCACACGCTCGGCGACGATCGCGTTGGGCGCGCCTTCCACCTCGAAGCGCTGGTCGTGAAATTCCTGCCGGGTGAGTTGATAAACGTAATCGACCACCGCGCCCAACCGCACCGGAAACTCAGCCTGCGCGGGCTGCGCGCCGAGATCCATCTGCCAGCCGAGGCGCACACTGAATGAGTCGCGGTTGACGTCGGTCAACAATTGTTTGTCGAAATGCACCGCGATCGGCCCCCGCACCGCGCGGTCCATCCGCGGATTGGACAAGTCGGTTTCGCTGCGACTGTAGGCGAAGCTCACGCCGTAAGCGTGACGACCGGGATTGCGCTCGTCGCCGGTGCGCCGGCCCCACTCGAAGCGGAATGCGTTCACCTCGTAGTCAAAGAAAAGTCCATCGAGGTTGCCAGGTTGGCCGCGGATCGGTTTCTCGTTGGTCCGAATTTGCGCGAAGGAAAATCGCGCCACACCACCGAACGGCGGGCGATAGAAGAGGAAGGATTGCGCGGTGAGAAACATCTCCGTGTCGTTTTGAAAACGGATGTCGAGCGCCTGGCCGCTGATGCCATAGCCCGTCCTCTCGTAGAATTCACGACTCGGCTTCCCGCCGAGTTTATCCCAATCGAGCGCCGCCGGATTGACGGAGGTGAGGTCGGTGCTGGCCGCGCTCGCGCCCGCGCGAGCCACCACGTCGGGGAATGTGGAAAGCCGCGTGAGCGACGAGCTCAGGCGCAAGCCGAAATCTTCGCGATCGAAATCGTCTGCCATGACTGGCGCGGCGAAAAGAAGCACGACGGAGACGGCGCGGAGAGAGCGTGTGTTCATGCGATTTGGGGGATGGGGTGCGGCTGGAAATCCTGTCCGAGTTCCCCAAGCAACTCCACGGCTTCGCGAAATTCGCGGCGCGTGGTTCCTTCCGTGATTGCCGACGTGACCGATGCGAGTCCAGCGTGCGCCTCGGGCTCACGGCCACTGCTCGCTCGGAGCCGGGCGAGGTGCAGCGTCGAGCGCAGCTCGAGCCAGCGCGCTTCCTGGCTGCGCGCGATTTCGACGGCTCGCACGAGCGCTTCCTCCGCGCGATCGGGCGCGCCCGCCGCGGAATGGAGGAGCGCTTCGGTGCGCGCGATCTCCGCGCACATCCAGTGCTCTTCGCCAGTCGCGAGCATCCGCTGCGCTTCGCCCAGAAACTCGCGCGCGGCCTCGGGCTGTCGGGCGGCGAGACAGGCTTCGGCGATCTTTTGCAGGTGGCCGGTGGCGGCGATGCGCATGCCCGTGGCGAGCCACCCGGTGTAGCCGCGCCGCGCCATCGCCAGCCCTTCGCCGGGCTGCCCGAGATGCGCCAGCGCGCAACCGTAGAGGATGCTCGTGAGGGCGAGCGGCACGCTCAGACAAAACTCTTTGCAGTACTCGAGGTCCCCAGGCGCCGCCGCCGCCACGGCATCGAAATCGTGCAGCAGCATCGAACCGGTGAGCGCCCAGTAGCGCGCAAAGGCGATGGTATCCACCGCGCCGGCCACTGCACTGTGCTCGAGCGCCGCGGCCATGCAGCGCGCGCCGGTCTCGGGCTGGCCCATGAGCGCCTCCGCCATCCAGCGCCAGCTCAGCGCGATCACTTTGAAATCGAAGTTCATGATTGGCGCGCGCGCGCGCACCGAGTCGTAGAGCCGCACCGTGCGCATCGCGCACTCGATGGCGTGCCGGAACTGGCCGCAGCAGAAGGTCACGATCGTCTCGTTGGCGGTCCAACCCGACTCCGCGTCGGGATCGTCCGAGAGCGCATCGCGGTTGCGGTGGATCATCGCCAGCGCTCGTGAGTATTCCGCGCGGGAAGTATGGAATGCGACGAGGGCGCTATTGATCTGAAACGCGCCGGGCGCCTGCGCCGAAGCCACTGCGCGCGCCTGCTCGCATACCTCGAGCGTCTCGGCCGCCGCGTAGCCGTGCACCACGATCACCGAGCGCAGCAGCCCCAGCAGGATCGCGCCCTCGTGCGCGGGTCGCCGCGGCGCCTCGGGCAGCGCGCGCACGGCCGCGAGCGCCGCGCGCAGCAGGCCGCACGCTTCGAAGTGCGCGTGCCGCGCGACCGCCTTCTCCGCCGCTTCCACGAGCAACGGCGCCGCGCGGTCCGGGAAACCGGCGCGCGCCAGATGATGCGCCGCAAATTGCGGCTGCTCGCGCGCAAGCTCGGGAAAACGCTCGTCGAGCGCCCGCACCACGGCGCGATGATGTTCGGCCCGCGCGGCCAGCAGCGTGGAATCGTAGGCTTCGCGCTGCAGCAGCGAGTGGCGGAAACCAAAGTGATCGCCGCGCCGGTGCAGGATGCCCGCGGCCACAAGCCGCTCGAGGTCCCTCGCGAGCGTTTCTCCCGAGCCGTGCGGCCACACGGCTTGCAGCAGCTCGAGTGGAAAATCGCGCCCGATCACCGCGGCTGCCTGCGCCACTTTTTTCACGGGCCCGAGCCGATCGAGCCGCGCCCGCAGCGGATCGCGCAAGGTGGCGGGCAGCGCGGGATCGCCCTGCCCGCCACGCACGGCGAAGTGATCGCCGCAATCCGTGACCGCGTCGGACTCGATGACCGCGCGCGTGATCTCTTCGAGAAAAAGCGGCACGCCATCGGCGGAGCGCACGATCTCGCGCGTGGGCGCCTCCGGCAGCGGACGACCGCTGCACGTGGCGAGGATCACCGTGCGCGCGTCGCTCTCATTGAGTCGGTCGAGGGGCATGCGTTCGCCCGGCCACGCCTCGGCACAATCGGTCCGCGCCGTGGCCAGCAGCAGCAGCCGCGGCGCGCGGGCCGCGGCGAGCGCGCGCACAAATTCGTGCGTCGAGGCATCGGCCCAGTGCAGATCCTCGATGACGAAGACGACAGGCAATTGCGCGGCCCGCGACGTGCACCACCGGCCCCGACACGCTCACCGGTTCGCGCGCCGCGCCCGCCTCCGCCACCACCAGCCCCGTGTGAATGCCGACGCGCACCCGCAGCGGCGTGCGCGAGCGGCCGAAGGGACCGGGGTCTCTCTGCAATCCGAGCGCCGCCTGCACCGCCGCCACCGCGCAGCCTTCCATCGGCTCCGGCCAGCCGAAAAACGCGAGCACTCCATCGCCGCGATACTGCGCGACCGAGCCGCCGTGCTGCCGGATCACGCCTTCGACGCGCTCGAAAAATTCCGCAAGCAGTTCGCGCATTTCCTCCGGGTCCAGCGCCGCCGCCAGCGTGGTCGAACCCACGATGTCGCAAACCATCGCCGTGAGTTGCCGGCGCTCCGCGCCGCGCACACCGCTCGCGCCGGTCTCCGCGAGCACCGAACCGCAATGCCCGCAAAAACGAAACCCAACTGGATTATCGCCGCCGCAACTCGGGCAGAGGACTGGGGGCATGTCCGGGCGTATGAGGGCACGGCCGCGCCGAGTCAATTCGCAAATCCGACAGGCAAGCGAGGGGGGATTTTGAAGGGCGCGCGCGGAGCTTGCTGCCCGTGCGGAGGAGGATGCCGTCGAAGCGCGCGCTAATTGTTTTTTAGCCGATGGCCGGGTCCGCGGTGCAGAAATAACGCGACGGAATTCCTGGATTGGGATTGCCGTCGAGGAACATTCGGATCAATGGCCGCTGGCGCGTGAAGCCGGCTCCTTCGATGAACTTCACGGCGGGTGCGTTCGGATCGGGGATGTCGCAGAGGACCGCCGCGCCTTGCGCCTCCGCCACCAGCGCGCCCATGAGCGCCACGCCGGACGCGGCGTTGGCGGCGACGATGGGACCGAGATGCCAGGCGTGCGAGCCAGCGCGCAACAGACCGAAGCCGTCCACCTCCCCTGCCCCATCGAGATGCACCCACGCGCGGGCGGTGAGAGCCAGCCCGCGCAGCACGCGATGCCGCGGCATGCCGAACGCCGGATCGTCGAGCGCAAAAACGCGCGGCCAGTCGGCGTCGCACAACGGGCGGATCGCGGCGTCCTCGCATCGCCTGGGATTCACCGCGGCTTTGATCTCCCAACGAGTCAGCGGCCATTCAGCGACGAAGCCGAGTTGATCGTAGAGCGTTCTGCCGAGCGGCGTGGCGTCGAGTTTGATCGAGCGGATGCGCCGCCCGCGCAACGAAGCGATGCAATGGCGCAGAAGCGCGCACCCCGCGCCGTGCCGGCGCTGCGCGGGATGCACGAGCACCATGCCGATCCACGCGAGGTCCGCGCCGTAGCACACCGTCGTGGCCGTGCCCGCCGGCGCGCCATCGACTTCAGCCACGAAGCAGCCAGCCGGTTCCCACTCGAGGAAAAGACGCCAGTCCTCGCGCGTCTGATTCCACCCCGCGCACTCGCGCACTTGATCTGCAAAGGGCAGATCGGCCGCGGTCATCGGACGAATGAAAATCACTCGCGAGTCAGTTGATTGAGAAGAAACTCCTCCGGCTTCGGGGTGGCTTGATCCTTTTGATCTTCGATCCGCAGCACGCAGATGGCGCCCGCGGCATCGGCTTTTTCTTTGAGCTTCACGCCGAAGATCGCGTGATGAATCGCGCTGCCTGCGTTTGGCGCTGGTAACTCTCCCATCGTCGGGTAAACGACCATCACTGGCGGGTCGTCGCGCGTGACGTGATTGATCGGCGAGAACTCTCGCAGCAGCGCACTCCATTGCGGATAGCGCGCTTTGACTTCGTCGCGATTCTTCGCGCCCACGGCCCGAGTAATCATGGGGTGATTCATTACCTGGTCACCTACCCACTGTGTTACTACTTGGGGATCCAACGAAGTCTGCGGCGAGATGCCGACGGCCACTTGGAGCCGGCTCGACTCTCTATCCACGGGATCGGTGGCTCTGGGATCGGCTAGGTCATCGTGGTAAGTGAGCCACAGCGTGGAGCAACCGCCGGCGGAGACGCCGTAAGCGCCAAATCGCCTTGCATCCAGCTTCCACTCCGCCGCCTTTGTGCGCAAAAACTGGACCGCCCGCGCGGCGTCGTGCACCGGCGCGGGCAGCGTGGCGATGCTGGAGTAGCGATAGTTGATCGAGGCGACTGAGATGCCGTGCTCCAGCATGAAGGTCAATAGCTTCGGCAGAACGTCGGACTTGTCGCCACCATGCCATCCGCCACCGTGAATAAAGACAAGCAGCGGGGCGGGCTTGTGTGATTTTGCAATCCAAACATCCAGCTTGTTGCGCTCATGCGGGCCATAGCTAATGTCGCCAAAAGTGGGAGCTACCGATGGCTTCGCGGCGACCTTGGGTTCGGTCTGCGCAACGAGGTGCGAAACGCTGACGACTAACAGGACCAGTAACATTCCTGGGTAACACATAAGGTAAGTTTCAATGCAAGGTTATGGCATGGAGATTGGCCTTGTGCACATGGCAAGGAATCAAGGTTCTGTTAGAAGATAGATGGCGCTGAAGCGGATGTCGGTGTTGCGCTTGCCCTCGAAGGTAACTCGGATGCGGATGCGTTCTGGCAGGTCGCGGACTTCTTTTTTTCCACTCCAGGCAATGGGTGACTGAAAACCGTTTCGGCGAACCATCGCCGCGTCTTTGCCGGAGTAACCTGGCATGGGTTGTTCGTGATCGCCGAGTAACTCAATCTTCACCACTGCCTCAGTGCCCAGGCCGTCGGCGTTTAGGTAGAAACGGTGCGTGGAGTTCGCTTTCATCGGCACAGCAGCGGTAATGAACTCGCTCGTGATCTCCGGCACTTGGTAATCGCCCGGACCTTTGCCGGCTTCCTCGACGACGAGATCGCCGAAGCGATCGCGCGGCAGCATCGCGATGCCCACGCCGCCGCGCGGTGACGAGCCATGACGCGGATCCCACGCGCCGTAATAGAGGAAGGTCTGGTCGCCGATATTTTCAAAGCCCTGCCCTTGCAACACTCCGCCCTGGTCCCACGCGCCGTCGCTGCCGCGCTTGAGGAAGGTCCATTCGTGCGCGGGCTCGCGGAAATTCAGCCCGTCGTTGCTGACAACGAAGCCGAGATCGATCGTGATATCCTTCCACTCCTTCGCGCCGTGCCAGAGGCCCACGACGCCGAGCAAAATGTTGTGGCGGTTCCACACGCTGATGCCCTCATGTGTTTGCTCGCCCTCAAGGCTGCGGCCCGCGCCGAGCACGGTGTATTGCGGCAGGCGCACGAAGCCGATGCTCTGCGTCGGCGACCAGTTCACAAAGTCGGGCGAGTGAACCATCCGCGTCACCCGGCCGTGGTAAGGCCGCGTGGCGTTCATCGCGTTTTGGCCGCACGCGAAAAACATGCCCTCCCATTTGTAGAGACCGCCGCACGGCTCGAAGTGAATCGCCGGCAGCACGAGATCTTTTTCGAGCAACTCCGCGTTCTTCGGCTTCGCATCCTTCACGAGCTTCCAACTCAAACCATCCGCGCTTGTAAACGGCGCCAGCGTGCCGAGGCGCGTGTTGTGACGGAAATAGACGTGCGTGGAAATTTTGTAGCGCCGCTGCGGATCGGGATCATCCGGGTCCGCGAGCACTTTCAAATTCACAAAGCCCAGCGGCGCGGGATCGGTGAGGACGAGGTTGTTATTTTTGCTGCCGTGATAACTGACGAGACCGAGGTTGGGCTTGGCCCAGTGCAGACCGTCGTCGCTCTCGGCATACGCGGCGCGCCAGCGCGCGGAGGCCACTTTGCTTTCCGTGTCGTCGTCGAAGGCGACATACCACATGCGGAATTTCCCGCCCTCGCGGATGACCGAGCCATAGAACTGCACGCCCATCGCGTCCGGCGTCCCCGGCGCGCCGCGCGGCACCACGGGATTGGCCGGATGCCTCGTCGGCGAGCGCATTTCGAGCCGGAGATTTTGCGTGAATGGGATGGAGACGTTGTCGAATGCGAAGAGGGTGGTCGCCGTGTTTTCGTCGAAGGAGTCGGTGGCTCTGGCGAGAGGAGGCAGCCATTGAGCGCAGAGGGCGAGGCCGTGGAGGATAAAGTTTGTTTTCATACGCACTTGAAAATGGTCACGGCTGCATTGAGGAGGGAAATCCCGAAGTTACGCGGCCACTTTCGCCCGGCCTCGTCGTGCCTGTCGCAACGAATTTTGGCAATGAGACCGGAGCGAACGGCGGCTTGACAATAATTTCGATTTCAAAATATATTGGCGCCTCTTCGATGAACACCTCCACCCACTCCCCGTCCGCCGCCACGCTCACCCGCCGCGGCTTCCTTCACACCACCACCGGCATCGCGCTCGCTTCGCTGCCGGTTGCGCGTTTTGCCCACGCGGCGGGCAGCGATGAAATCAAAGTCGCGGTCGTCGGCTGCGGCGGGCGCGGCACCGGCGCGGCCAATCAATCGCTCAATACAATGAAAGGCGTGAAGGTCGTGGCGCTGGCCGATGTGTCGCCTGAGCGCATGGCCACGAGTTTGCGAAGCCTCAAGGCGCAGCATCCCGATCAAGTCGATGTTTCGATGGCCAACCAATTCATCGGCTTCGACGCTTACAAGCAGGCCATCGCGCAGTGCGACCTCGCCATCCTCGCGACGCCGCCGGGGTTTCGTCCGGTGCATTTCGAGGAAGCGGTGCGGCAGGGCAAAAATGCTTTCATGGAAAAACCCGTGGCGGTGGATGCGCCCGGAATTCGGCGCGTGCTGGCGGCAGTCGAGGAGGCGAAGAAGAAAGGGCTGAAGATTGGCGCGGGGCTGCAGCGACATCATCAGCCGAGCTACATGGAGGCGGTGAAGCGGCTGCAGGACGGCGCGGTGGGCGACATCACTTCGATGCGCTGTTACTGGCTCGGCAATGCGCGCGAGGGCCTCGATCGCAAGCCGGATGAAACCGAAATGCAGTATCAGATCCGCAACTGGTATTTCTTCACGTGGCTCTCCGGCGATCACATCGTCGAGCAGCACATCCACAATATCGACGTCATCAATTGGATCAAAGGCACCTATCCGGTGCGCGCGCAGGGCATGGGCGGGCGGCAGGTGCGCAACAAGAAAATCCACGGGCAGATTTTCGATCATCACTTCGTGGAATATGAATACGCCGATGGCTCGCGCCTCTACAGCCAGTGCCGGCAGGGGCAGGTGGGTGCTTATTCGCAGATCAGTGAACACGTCGTCGGGACCAAAGGCCGCGCGGACCTCGGCGTGCAAAACAAGCTCTTCCAAATCGCGGGCGCCAATCCGTGGGAACTGCGGCTCAAGATCGGCGAGGACGGCCACCAGCTCGAGCATTACCCGCTCATCGACGCGATCCAAAACAACAAGCCGATGAACGAAGGCGAACTCGCCGCGATGAGCACCATGACGGCGATCATGGGCCGCATGGCGACTTACTCGGGCAAGATGGTGGAGTGGGAAGAAGCGTTTAATTCAAAGCTCGACTCGATGGCGAAGACCCTCGCGTGGGATGCCGCGCCGCCCATTCTACCGAATGCCGACGGCTTCTACCCCGTGGCGATGCCGGGGCAAACGGTCGCGTTGTGATGTGCTGGGAGATGCAAGGAGAGGCGGCCCAACGGTAGCCGCACGCCCCCGGGGGGCGCCCCCGCCGGCCATACAGAAACCCCACCGCCGCCCCATAGC
>JBBRXP010000084.1:0-24137 GCA_038238555.1 Chthoniobacterales bacterium
CTTCTCGATGGCCAGCGCGGTCTTCTCGTCGATGAGGTGACTCTTCTTCACGATGCTCGAGCCGCTCACGGGATCCTTCACCGCCTCGCAACTCGTGCGGCCGATGATGCGCGTGGCAAGATCGACGACTTCCTCGTCACCCTCGTAGATGGATTTAACGATGATGCCATTGGTGGTGCCGCAGTCATTTTCGATAATGATGACGTCTTGCGAGGCATCCACGAGCTTGCGGGTAAGATAACCGGAGTCGGCGGTCTTGAGCGCGGTATCGGCGAGCCCTTTCCGCGCGCCGTGCGTGGAGATGAAATACTCGAGCACGGTAAGTCCCTCGCGGAAGTTCGAAGTAATAGGTCGCTCGATGATTTCACCCGAAGGCTTGGCCATCAGTCCGCGCATTCCGGCGAGCTGTTTGACTTGCTGCCGATTGCCGCGCGCGCCGCTATCCACCATGAGATAGACAGGGTTCAGCTCCTTGCGCCCCTCGTTATGTTCGAGGGTCCGGAACATGACGTTGGAGATCTCCTCTCCGGCGTGCGTCCAGATGTCGATGATCTTATTGTAACGCTCGCCGTCGGTAATGATGCCCTGCCGGTATTGCTTCTCGACAACGGCGATCTGTTTGTAAGCGCTATCAAGTTCGGTTTGCTTCTCCTTCGGGATAATCATGTCGCTGATGCCGATGGACACGCCCGCCTTCATCGCCCAATAAAAACCGAGTTCCTTAAGTCGATCGAGCATGTCCACGGTCGCCTGGTGTCCGGCTTTTTGGTAAGTCCGGAAGATCACATCCGAGAGCTGTTTCTTACCGCACGCCTTGTTAAAGAAGCCCACGCCAGCCGGCCAGATTTCGTTGAAGACAACTCGGCCCGCGGTGGTCTCGAGAATCTTCTTGGTGGGGTCGCCGAAGACGGTGCCTTCCTTGCCGAAGTCCGGGTTCTTGAGCCGAATGCGGTCGAGGATCTTTATCGAACCCTCGGCCATCGCGAATTCGACTTCCGTCGCGTCGGCGAAGAGCGAGAGACGCTCGGGCTCCTTCGAGCCGGCAAGCCTTCTCGGATTCTGCGTGAGGAAGTAACAGCCGAGCACGATGTCCTGCGAAGGCGTGGTAATGGGCTTGCCGCTCGCCGGGGAAAATAGGTTATTCGGTGCAAGCATAAGCATGCGCGCTTCCATCTGCGCCTCCACACTCAGAGGCACATGCACGGCCATCTGGTCGCCGTCGAAGTCCGCGTTATAAGCGGTGCAGACGAGCGGGTGAATGCGGATGGCTTCGCCTTCGATAAGCTGCGGCTCAAAGGCCTGGATGGATAACCGGTGCAAAGTAGGCGCCCGGTTAAGTAACACAGGATGGCCCTTGGTTACTTCTTCGAGGATGTCCCACACCTCCGGCGTCTGGCGTTCGATCATTTTCTTTGCGGAACGAACGGTGTGCACATAGCCGCGCTCCTTGAGCACGCGGATAATGAATGGCTCGAATAACACGAGGGCCATCTTCTTGGGCAGACCGCACTGGTGGAGCTTTAACTCAGGACCGATAACAATGACGGACCGGCCCGAGTAATCGACGCGCTTGCCGAGTAAGTTCTGCCGGAAGCGGCCGCCTTTGCCCTTGAGCATGTCGGAAAGCGATTTGAGCGGGCGATTACCGGCGCCGGTAACAGCCCGGCCATGGCGACCGTTATCGAAGAGCGCATCGACGGCTTCCTGTAACATGCGCTTTTCGTTCCGAATAATGACATCCGGCGTCTTGAGCAGGAGCAGGTTCTTGAGCCGGTTGTTGCGGTTAATAACTCGGCGGTAAAGATCGTTGAGATCGGAAGTGGCAAAGCGTCCCCCTTCGAGCGGCACGAGCGGGCGCAGGTCCGGCGGGATCACGGGTAACACTTCCAGCACCATCCATTCGGGCCGTGTGTGCGAACTGGCAAAGCCTTGCACCAGCTTGAGCCGCTTGGCGAGTTTCTTGCGGATCTGCTTGGAACGGGTCGAACCCATCGCCACATCGAGCTCCTTCTGCAAGTCGCCGAGATCGCTCTGCTGGAGAAGTAACTTGATAGCTTCGCCACCCATGCCGGCGGTGAATGTCTCGCCATATTGTTCCTGCGCCTCGCGGTATTCGGCCTCGGTAAGTAATTGGCAGCGCTGAAGCGGGGTCTGGCCCGGATCGATGACAATGTAATCCTCGTAATAAATAACCCGCTCGAGCTGCCGGCCCGACATATCGAGCATGAGCCCGATGCGCGACGGCATGCACTTATAAAACCAGATATGTGTAACAGGAACGGCCAGCTCGATGTGGCCCATCCGCTCGCGCCGCACCCGGGCCAAAGTAACTTCCACGCCGCAACGGTCGCAGATGACTCCCTTGTGTTTGATGCGCTTGTATTTTCCGCACGAACATTCCCAGTCGCGAGTCGGCCCGAAGATGCGCTCGCAGAAGAGGCCGCCCTTCTCGGGCTTGAAGGTGCGGTAGTTAATGGTCTCGGGATTCTTGACTTCGCCGCTGGACCACGCGCGGATGGAATCCGGCGAGGCCACGGTGATGCCGACTTGATCGAAGCCGACGGTGCGCTCCTCGCCCATCAGTTCACGGAAGGTAGTATCGCTCATAATCTGTATTTCTTATTCTTACTCTTACTCATGCTCTTGCTCCTTCATTTGCTCGCCCAGAAGAGAGCAAGAGTAAGAGGTAAGAGCGGTGTGGCTGGAATTCGGTGTAGTTAGACCAAGGTCGGCACGGGATGGGTGGCCGGGTTGCGGCCGCCGACTTTTACGTCGAGGCCGAGCGATTGCATTTCTTTGATAAGCACGTTGAAGCTCTCGGGCGTGCCGGCTTCCAGCGAGTTATCGCCTTTGACGATCGATTCGTAGATGCGCGTGCGGCCCTGCACGTCGTCGCTCTTGACGGTAAGCAACTCCTGTAACGTATAAGCCGCGCCGTAAGCTTCGAGCGCCCACACTTCCATCTCGCCGAAGCGCTGGCCGCCGTATTGCGCTTTGCCTCCGAGCGGTTGCTGGGTCACTAGCGAGTAAGGGCCGACTGCACGGGCATGGATCTTATCCGCGACTAAGTGGCCGAGCTTTAACATGTAGATGTAACCGACCACGATCTGCTGTTCAAAGGCATCGCCAGTGCGGCCATCATAGACGGTCGATTTGCCGGTGTCGTTGATCCACGTGTAACCTTCGACCTTCTTTGCCTGGCGCATGTACTCGAAGATTTGATCTTCCTTGATGCCATCGAACACCGGAGTGGCGACCTTGAACCCAAGGGCCTTGGCGGCGACGCCGAGATGGGTCTCGAGTACCTGGCCCACGTTCATGCGGCTCGGCACGCCCAGCGGGTTAAGCACGATATCGACAGGCGTTCCATCCGCGAGGAAGGGCATGTCTTCTTCCGGCACGATGCGGGCGACCACGCCTTTGTTACCGTGCCGTCCAGCCATCTTATCGCCCACGGATAACTTGCGCTTGGAGGCCACATATACTTTCACCTGCTTGATGATGCCGGGGTCCACATCGTCGCCGCTCTCTACCTTGTCGAGCGAGCGCTCGTGCTCTAGCTCTAACTCGGCGAACTTGTGCTCAAACTGGGCGATGATCTCGCGGATCTTATTACGGATCGGAGAAGGATCGATATCCACGTGATCATACACGCCGGCTAACTTCCGGAGCAGCGTCTTGGTGATCTTGCGGTTGGCGGGGATGATGATTTCGCCGGACTTGGCATTGACCACATCGAGCGGAATTTTTTCACCGAGCAGGATGTTGGAGAGCGCCTCGGTAAGTTGTTCGTGTAACTCGTCCTTTCGTTTCGCGTGCTCCTCTTCAATCACTTTGGCCTGTCGCTTCGACTCGGCGGGAGAAAGCTTGAGGCGCTGGATTTCTTTGCGCGCAGAGACTTTTACGTCCATGACCATGCCGTAAGTGCCGGACGGCACGGTGAGCGAAGTGTCCTTCACGTCCGCGGCCTTTTCGCCGAAGATCGCGCGCAGGAGCCGTTCTTCGGGCGCCAGTTCAGTCTCGGATTTAGGCGTGATCTTACCCACCAGGATGTCGCCGGGCCGCACTTCGGCACCCACGCGGATCACTCCGTCGGGGCCGAGATGGTGGAGGGCTTCTTCGCTGACGTTGGGAATGTCGCGCGTGATTTCCTCGGGGCCGAGCTTGGTATCGCGGGCGCCGATCTCAAACTCATCGATGTGGATACTCGTGTAGATATCCTCCTTCACGATGCGCTCGGAGATCACGATTGCGTCTTCGAAGTTATAACCATTCCACGGCATGAAGGCGACTAACACATTCTTGCCGAGAGCTAGTTCGCCTTTGTCGCAGTTAGGTCCGTCGGCGATCACGTCGCCTTTCTTCACGTGCTGGCCTTTTTTCACGATCGGCTTTTGGTTCACGCACGTGCCGGCATTGGAGCGCATGAACTTGCGGAGATCGTACATGAAGATGCCTTCCCCGGGATCGTGCTTGAGCTTCTTCTTACCCTCGGGCAGGTCGCCGTCCTTGGTCACGATGATCATCTCGGCAGTCACGCTCGCAACGCGGCCATTGGCCTCGGCCACGACTACTGCTTTGGAATCGCGTGCCACTTTGCCTTCGAGCCCGGTGCCCACGAGCGGTGCTTCACTGATAAGTAACGGCACGCCCTGGCGTTGCATGTTGGAGCCCATGAGCGCGCGGTTGGCGTCGTCATGTTCGAGGAAGGGGATCAGTCCCGCGGCAACGGAGACCAGTTGCTTGGGCGACACGTCCATGTAGTGGACTTTGTCGGCATCGACTTCGAGGAAGTCGCCGCGGTAACGGACAGAGATTTTTTCCGTGAGGAACTTACCCTTGTCGTCCATGGCCGCATTGGCCTGCGCGACCACGTAGTTTTCCTCGCGGTCTCCGGTAAGGAAATCGACCTGCTCGCTTACCTTGCCGTTGATGACCTTGCGATACGGCGTCTCGATGAAACCGAAATCGTTGATCCGCGCGAAGGTGCTCATCGAAGAGATAAGTCCGATGTTCGGGCCTTCCGGGGTCTCGATGGGACAGATGCGGCCGTAATGGGACGGATGCACGTCGCGCACTTCGAAGCCGGCGCGATCGCGCGAGAGACCTCCTGGCCCTAGGGCGGAAAGACGCCGCTTGTGCGTGAGCTCGGAGAGCGGATTGGTTTGATCCATGAACTGCGAGAGCTGCGAGCGGCCGAAGAAGTCGCGGATCACCGCGCTGAGCGCCTTGGGATTGATAAGCTTCTGCGGCGTCATGCCCTCGATGTTCACGTCAAACAAAGTCATGCGCTCCTTTACCAGCCGTTCCGTGCGGGCGAGGCCCACGCGGCATTGGTTGGCTAGTAACTCGCCGACGGTGCGCACGCGGCGACTTCCGAGATGGTCGATGTCGTCGAGCATGCCTTCGCCGCGGCGTAGGCCGATGAGATACTTCATGGCGGCGATGAAGTCCTCCTTGGTCATGATGCGCTCGTCGTGCGAGACGTTGATGCCCATTTTCTGGTTGAGCTTGTAACGGCCCACGCGGCCGAGATCGTATTTCTTCGGATCGAAGAAGAGTCGCTTGAGGAGGCCGCGCGCGTTCGGCACCGTCGGTGGATCGCCAGGACGGAGCCGGCGGTAGATGTCTTTGAGTGCTTCTTCCTCGTCGTGCGCCGGGTCTTTCTTGAGCGCCTTGATGATCGTGTCGTCGGCCTTGGTATCCACGACCTGCACATCCTTCACGCCGAGCGCGAGAATCTGGCGGATGGTCGCCTTGGTCAGCGGCTCGAAGGCGCGCGCCACGGTGATCTCGCCATCGCGCACATCGGCGATGAGCACCTTGGTGGCGATCTCCTCTTCCTCGAGACTCTCGCTGAGCTTCAGCTTCTCGACGGTGTAGAAAAGTTTGATGATCTCCTCGTCTGAGCCATAACCTAGCGCGCGGAGGAAAGTGGTCGCGAGAAATTTCCGGCGGCGCTTGCGGCGATCCAGATAGATGTAAAGCAGATCGTTGGTATCGAACTGCACCTCGAGCCACGAACCGCGATCCGGGATGATGCGGAAACTGAAAAGCACCTTGCCATTGAGGTGGATCGAGGACTCAAAACAAATGCCCGGCGAGCGGTGCAACTGCGAGACCACCACGCGCTCCGCCCCATTGATGACAAAGGTGCCCTGCGGCGTCATGAGCGGAATTTCGCCCATATATACTTTCTCCTCCTTGGTGCCCTTCTCTTCCTTGAGTTGAAAGGTGACGTGCAGCGGCGCGCTGAAGGTCTGGCTTTCGCGCATGGCCTCGCGCTGGCTCAGCTTTGGCTCGCCGATTTCGTAACTCGCAAAGTCGAGCGTGACCTTCTCGTCGTAACTCGTGATCGGGAAGACCTCCCGAAAGACGGCCTGCAATCCCGTCTGCTTGCGCTTGCTGGGCGATAGATCCTGCTGGAGAAATTCCACGTAGGAATCAAGCTGGACTTCGATGAGGTTGGGCGGCTCGGCGCCTTCGCGGATTTTGCCAAAGTATTTGCGGTCAGACATGGGATGAGGCTCAGGTGGGCGGTTGACTGCTGGCGCGCTCCGCCCCGCCAACCAGCCAGCGGAGCGAGCGGAAAAACGTGCCTTCTTAGAACCTCGTATCCACGCTGAACGCAGAGGCGCAGAAACGCAGAAGTCGGCGGGCGTCTTCTGCGTTTCTGTGTCTCTGCGTGGAAAATTGCGGGCGGCAGGCGGCGGCGGTGCTCAAGAAAGAACCCACGAGGAGATCAGCCCCGCAGGAAAGGAACGCGGAAACTCCCACGCGCTGCCGGGGTGCGCAAGAAAATTTTTAGGAATTTTCTGAAGACGGGCATGGCATTGCTCCCGCCGCCCTTTCAGCAGCCAAGCTTCGTCGTAAAAGCGCAAGACTTTGAGCCCCGGTGCTTCGGCGAAAGCCCATTGTTCCCAAGGCATGTTTGCAAGTGCCCCGCTCACCCAGCCTGAAAGGCGAAGCAAGCCAAGGCAACCCCCGGGGTTACGTTGACGCCGCTTCCCGCCGACTCGACATCCCCCTCCATGTCAACCCGGCTGGCTCACCAGCGGAAGAAGCGGTAGGGGTCGTCCCACTCCTCGGGCGCATCGAGGTAGAAACCGCCCAGCCACCGCTTTTCGGATTTCGCGGCCTCCACAGGTTGGCGAAAACGCTCCAGCAAAGGTGTGGAACCGGCGACGCCCATATTCGCCAGCAGACGGGACACGAGAAAGGTGGCGCGGCGCTGTGTGAGCTTGAGATTGCGCTGCTTGGTGCCGTCAAACTGCCAAGGCGCCATCTGGCAGAAGACAACGTTCGCGCCTTCGGTCGTGGCGAGGACTCCATCGCCGATGATCGTGGCTCCGCCGGAGACGAGCGGCAGCTCGCGTGGGTCGCGGTTGTGAACATCCGCCGGGCAGATTCCCGCGAGCAGTGAAGTCACGCCGAATGGCTCGAAGTAAGCCGAGATGTGCTCGCTTTTTTTCAGCGTGACCTTGAAGGGAAGCAATGCATCGGCGTCGGCCTTGTCGCAACCAATCATCAGCAAGTGGCCGTCTGCTTTCAGCCAGTCGGCGATCGCGGCTTTTTTGTCTTTGAGCGTCTGCGCGCCGCCGGGGCCGACGATGAGGACGTGTGGCTCGATGTCCGACAATACTACGGAGACGCCGGCCGCTTCGAGGTGGCGCTTGCCCGCGGGTTCGCCGACGTAGAGCGCCTCGCGCCGCGCCGCCGGTTTCCACCCCGATGCATACTGAAGGAGATTGCGCACGAGTGTTTCGGCCGCCGGCTCGCTCTCACTGCGCCCAGTCACGTCCATCTGACAAAACAGCACCATGCCCCGGCCCTCGCGATACTCCAGGAGCGGGCTGTATTGGAGGCTGAAGCCGCCGTCGAGCACCGGCAGAAAGTCGCCGCGAGTGGGTTTCTCAATGAGCACGGAGGCGACGTTGCCGCGGTTGCCGCAACGCCACAGGTGCGGGACCGTGAGGCCGCACCACTGCACGGTGGGACCGAGGCGCGGCTGAAGCTTGTAGGTCAATTGCGGCGCGAGAATCGTCGCGGCGCCGCGCCAGTCGCGGAGGTGCTCGGTGGTGATCCCGGCGAGCAAAGGATGATCGGCCACGCGCGGAAAGACTTGCCGCAAGCCATACTCCTCCACGCGGAATCCGAGCCGCTTTTCCAACACCTCCGAGGTCTGCTCGAGCACGATCACCTTCAAGCCATCGCGCACGCGGCCGATGTCGGGGGCCGCGCCGCCGGCGGTCAGCGCGGCTTTGCCCACGATGAGGATGTCCTGCGCCGACAAGTCCGCATCGGCCTGCACGGATTGGATCGCAATTCCCAGCTTCTTCAGCGTCGCACTGGTTTCGCCTTTGGGGTCGAACAAGGCAATCCTGGTACCTACTGCCTCAACTTTCGGCGGCGGCAGGACATCGATGGAGAAAGTATCCTGCTGCGTCTCGCTGTTGCTGAAGTAGAAAGTGGCGCTGAGTTCATAGCGTCCGGGCGGGAGACTGGCCGGCAATTCAAAGCGCAACGCAATGCGCTCCTGCTGGCCCGTCGGCACGGTGACTTGCTTGCTTCCCGTCAACGCTCGCGGCAGACCGAGTAACCACTGACAATCGCACGTCACCGTTTCGCGCGAGTTATTAATGACGATAACTTGCTTCTCGACTGTCTCGCCGGGAAAGAAGTTGTGATCCTTGCTAGTGAAGCTATCCGGCTTGCCGCCAAGATAAGCTAGCAATGGTTGGTTGTTGCGCAGCAAAGCTTGCCCTGCCGGGTTGGCCTTCCAGTCAGCGCGCTCGTAAGCTAGATCCATTCGCTCATAGCGCTGCTCGGTAAAGTCAGGACTGAACCCGGGACGTTGCAGGTGATCCCAGTCCACTTTGAATTCCTTGAGGCTCCGGTCCACGCCTTCGCGCAGATTCCAAAAGTGTCCGTGCTCCCACGCTGAAATGCCGGACACACCCCACGTGCGAAAGGCGCGCCAGTTGTCCGTGAGATACATCGCGAAGACGGGATACTGTTCCGCAAAGCGGTCCGAGCCGACCTGATTGGGATAATCCCAGCGGTGCCAGAGATTTCCGGCTCGGAACTGCGTTGCTTCCCAGCGCAGGTTTTCTTTTTCCGGCTCGCTCACGCGAAACGCGCGGTCGCCAAAGAATTGCGCGTTCCACTCGGCCATGCAGTATTCCCACGGCACCTTCGCGCTGCCAAACTCGCGCTCCCCCTTGAACCAACCGCGATACATCGTCCAGTCCCAAGTAAAGGGCGCGCCGTATTCGCAAGTAAACACCGGCTTCACTCCCACTCCGGCCCAGTGCCGGAACCAATCCGACATTTCCTGCACCGGCACCCAGTTCGGGTAGAAATTGACGGTGTGCATCGCGCCGATGTTTCCCCCCGAGTGGTGATAGACGATGCGGCTGGGGTCATAGCTTTGGACAATCGCCTCGGCGCGCAGGGCTAGCTTCACGTTCTTCAAGCGGTTGGGTTCCCGTGAGTCTTGCAAGCCATCGATCATGTCCGGATTCATGTCCTCGCTGTAGCCCGTGGCATTGTGGCTCACGGAATACATCACGACGGCCGGATGGTTCTGCGCGGCGCGCGCAAAGAATTCCGCGTGGCGGGCGTAGCCGTTTTCGCGATCGGCGTCAGGCGCCTGCCAGTCATAATGGCTGAAGTGTGGCTGGGAAAAGGCCACCAGCATTCCCACATCGTCCGCCGCGCGCAGGATTTCGGTGAAGCCCAAGTGCGAGCCTGGATCGACGCCGTAATTGTGTGTAAACGAAGTTGATACCGAAGCTCTTCAGCCGCTCCATGCTCTCGCGAGCGCCGACGTAGCTAGCCAGCGCGGCCCCCACCTGCGCATTGTCGAAGGGCACGCCGGAGAGAAAAATGCGGCTGCCGTTGAGGAAGAAATCCCGGCCCTCGATCCAGAATTCGCGGAACCCAAAGCGCGCAGGCCAGTAGGTATCGAGCGCCTTGTCTGCGTCGTCCAGCAGAGCGACCTCGAGGTCGTAAATATTCTGCGGCGTGTGAATGTCCCATAGCTTGTCGGGCATCCATTTCTCGGTGATGGCGATCCGCCCTTGGTTCAGTTCGCTCGCTTGGAAACCGCGGCGCGTGAACTCCCGGATGCTGCGCCCATTTTGGGTGACGCGCGCGCGCAGGGAGTAACGTACGTTGGCTGCCAAACCTTCCATTGCCACATTAGCGATAGCTTCCTGCCGGCGCACCGATGTCTCCACTTTCACGTCGGCGATCCGCGGGCCACGCGGCGCGCCGACCAGATACATGTCGCCGCACAAGCCTCGGCGCGCCACCGAGCCCTTCACCTCGCGAGCCGCCGCACTGTCGATGTAAGAAAGCATCACGCCTTTCAGCGGCAGGGCGACCAGCAGCACGCTGAGCTGGTGAACAACCCTCGGCCGGCACACCGAAGTAATGTCCACATCGCCGCCGGGAAATTGCATTTCGCCCACTCGTTTGCCATCCACGAAGACGGCGGCATAAGAGTTCAAATACTCAATGTGGGCGGAGAGGGATCGGCCGGCCCATTCCGCGGGAACCGTGATCTCCCGCTGACACCAAGCCGCCGTGACTGCACCCAACTTCTGCTCCTGCCAGCTCGGATGAACAAAGACTGTCTGACTGTCCTTGAGCAGGTGGTCGCCGGTCCCCGGCCACGATCCCGGCACCTTGAAGTAACCCCAGTTCTCCGTTCGGATCTCGCATCCGCCGGCTGCCATCGCCACAGGCCATTGAGGCAGATGCGTTCGCGCGTGGGCGTCGCTTCGCGATACGCCGCACTCACGTCCCAGACCGCCTTCACGCCTTGTGGCAACGGCGCGGCAAACGGTTCCGCGGCCACGCCTGAAGCGAGAACGAAGAGAAGTCGCAGCCCGCAAGTAAGGGTGCGCGATGAAAAGTTCATAACTACGCAAGCACGCGGGTGCCGATGCTCCGAGGCTCCACACGTTCACAGGAGTAAGACGGCAACGGTTTTTGGAATTGGGTTGATGGTGGCAGTTTGGTTTTCGGTGTGGATGGATTCATAAGGGGCGTAAGGGAGGGGGGGCCAGTCTGGAGTGGCATTAAGTTAAAAACAAGTCCGGATGGATCGCGACAGGAATTTATCTGAAAATCGACGCTTGCCTTGACGCCACTCTCCTCTGTTTCTTTATCTTGTCCTCATTGGCTGAGAGAGTCGGACAGCGGAATGGAGACAGAGGAGTTTGGGGGGGGCAGCGTTTCGAAAAATATATCCTCTGTTCCAAATGGCCCTGAAGTGAAGAGTGATTTTCAGAGTACACTGGCTCTGCACAAACATCTCAGACTGTTCTTAACTCAATGTTATTTGGGCCAGTCTGCAGGTTGCTCATTTATCCTTCCGACACTTTTCCAGACTGATCCCTAACGCGCTTTCCGCGGGGTGAGGAAAGTGGCTTCCGTCCGGTTGGGAATTAAGAATGTAGGCCCATACATCCGCGGCCCGGCTATAGCGCGATTCAAATCGCCCAAGAGTCATCCAAAGAAGACTGCGATGAATGCGGCGAAACAAGTCACTGCCAACCGATCTAACCTAACGATGAAAACACTCATTCTCTTCTGTCTTGCCATAGCTGCTTTGCTTTGGTTTTCCGCTTGTGAAGCGGACGGTGAGCACAGACGCGGCGCGCAAATCACCACGACCACGACCGAAGAATCCACGATCCACCGTCCTGTGGAAGCCACGAGTGAGACGCGAACGTTTCGCTCGTATTGATCTTAACGAAGCCGGAGGCAATGGCTAAGGGCTGCTACCTTTGCCGCTCCCAATTGTCCTTTTTTCCAAACACCAAATACCTATGAAACGACTTTATTGCGTTTTTGCCGTCACGTTATTTTGTGGGTCCGCCATGTTTGCGACCAAGGCCGCTGTTTCGGTGGATTTCTTCCATAATAGCTTGGAATCCTACGGCGATTGGCAGTAGGTCGGCGACTACGGTTATTGCTGGCAACCGCGCGATGTGGGCCGCGACTGGCGCCCTTGCCACCAAGCAGAGATCGCGGCTGAGAACATAAACCAGCGGATGAGCGAGATTCTCGAAGCGCACCCTGTCGCTTTTTCACATGATTTCACCTGTATCCGGTGAGGTCGTCGACATCGAACACAACAAGGATTGGCTTATCGTCGTTTACACTGTCGGCCCGCAGATCCCGCTTCACCGCGCAGAGTTACTCCGGGAGCTTTACGAGCATGAGCCTGTCGCCAACAAGGTGAGATTGGTTCTGTGAGTGTCTCGATTTGGACCTTTACTTCTCCTTTTCCGGGAGCAACCAGCGCGGCGCGATTTGGTCGGTCTCGGAGCTATCGATGAGCCAGTTGAGCAGGCGCATCCGCAGATCGTCCTCCACGGTGTGAAACTCGGCGCGGCCGGCCAGATTGGCGCGCTCGGTGGGATCGCTGCGCATATCGTATAGCTCCGCAAAACCCTCCGGGTAGTAATTGTATTTCCAGCGCTCGGTGCGGACCATCTTTGCGTCGGGATGGCGGATGCCATCCACGCCTTTGTCCTTCTCGAAGGGCAGATCGAGACCGCCAGTGATGACTTCAGGGATGATATTCTCGCTGAAGACCGCGTCGCGCGGCGTGTAAGGGCGGCCCGTGTCGGCGATGAGCGCGGCAAAGCTGCGCCCCTGGCATTCGCGCGGTTCGGGCAGGCCGATGAAGTCGAACAACGTTGGCAACAAATCCACCGTCTCGATGAGCTGGTCGTGACGCCGGGCTTTCACGACTCCAGGCAAACTTAACATGAAGGGCACGCGCACCGAGGACTCGAAAAAGCAGTTCTTTCCCATGATGCCGTGTTCGAGCAATTGGTCGCCGTGATCGGAGCTGAAAACAATGAGCGTGTGGGCCGCGCAGCCGGTGGCTTCCAGGGCGTCGAGAAGAAGACCGATCTCGTGGTCCACGTGGCTGATGGCGCCGTAGTAACTGCGGTAAATCCATTGCAGCCGCTCGCGGTCCGTCTTGAGTGCATCGCCGCCCCCGCGCGTCGCCAGTTTTTGCAACGGCAACTGAAGCTTTTTCAAATCCTCTTCCGTGAAACGCGCCGGCAGCGCAATCTCCACGCCGTCATACATACTGTCGTAAGGCGCTGCCACCTCGTAGGGCGAATGCGGTTTCCAGAATGATACGTGGAGGAAGAATGGCTGCTCGTCGCGCGCGATTTCCTTCAACCAATGCCTCGCGCGTTCGCCGGTCCAGGCCGTGTCGGTGAACTCGGCGGCGATCGCCGCGCGGAATGGGTTCTTTCCCGGCGCGATGTCTTTGGCGAGTGCGCGATAGTTAAGATTTTTCTTCGGGTCGTGGGCCTGCCGCCATTTCACGTAATCCGACCAGCGGTCGGTGAAGGGCACGCCGTCATGGAGTTCCACAAAGTCGAAGCCAGTGCGTCGCGCCTCCTCCGCGGTGGGCGGATAATAGTGGAGCTTCCCCACCGAGGCGGTGCGGTAGCCGGCGTCTTTGAGCCGCGCCTGGAGCAGGACCTCGGAGCGATCGAGCGGTGTGTAGTTCACGCGGTTGCGGTGCGCGTGCGCGTAACGTCCGGTGAAGAAGCTGATGCGCGACGGCACGCAGACCGGCGAGGCGACAAAGGCGTGTGTGAAATTGGCCCCGCGCGCGGCCAGCCGGTCGAGGTTCGGAGTTTTAATGAGTGAGTTGCCATTGGCGCCGACGCAATCCCAGCGCTGCTGGTCGGTCATGATGAAGAGGATGTTTGGCCGGCGCCCCGGCGCATCTGCCCCGCGGGCGAGATGCGCGAGCAAGGGCGCGCCGAGCAGGAACAGGAGAGCTTTGAGCTTCATGCTGCGAGTGCAGAAAAGCTCCCGACGGCTTTCAATGAATGACTTGAAACTCCGGTTGCATCGCCACCGCCCAGAGCAAGTCTTCGACGCCCTCGCCGGTCGCGGGGGTGCCGAGTAATCTTTCCGCGACGACTGCTTCAGCCGGTGTGGGCGGGCGGCTCAAGGCGTGGAGGTAAAGCGTGTCGATCAATGCGCGATTTTCGCCGGGTGATCTCGCCACGATTTTCTGCGCGGCGCTCTTGAGCAATTCCGCGAGCGTGCCGCCATTGGTGAGCTCGAGGGCCTGGAGCGTGGTGGCGGATGCCTGGCGCACGGTCACGATCTGATCGCGGTTTGGGCGGCCGAGCGCGGCCATGAGCGGATCGGCGGCCACCAGCGAGGCGCGCACGGGCAGCGTGTCCTTGGGCGCGGCGGCGGTGTCGAGAAATTGGCGGCCTGCTTTCCACGGCGCCATCTCCACGCCGCCCAGCTCCACCGCGGCTGGCCACGGTTGGGTGAAACCCGTCTTGTCCCAGCCCGTCTGCGCCCTCGGGCTCGTCGCCCATGTGCTGTCAGTCGCGACGTTGCACTGCACGCCGCCGGCCTTGATCCTCGCGAAGAGCAGCAACCCCGCGGGGTTCTCGGCCTCGGGCGTATTCTCCTCCGGCTTGGGCGGGCGTCCGGTGGGCAGCACATTGGCCACGCTCACGGCGATCACGTTGGCGCCTTTTTTGAAAAAGGGGCGCGCGTCGAGAAACTCCGCGGCGGCCGGCAACGCCTTGCCATTGATGGTGAGGGTGGCGCGGTCATCGGCATTGACCGTCACAAACGCCTCGGTCGGCGCATCGGGCAGCTCGAGTTCGCGCCGGAAATAAACGGTGGTCAGCTTCGCTTTGCGGTCCGCGCCGGGCGTGTTCCAGATCCACTTCGGCGCGGGCGAGAGTTCCGCGCGGGCCGCGCCGCCTTCGATCGCCGCGCGGCGATTGATGGACGCATTCGCCTTCGCGCGGCTCATGCCGGCGACGGCCATCAGCCCATCGGAGAATTGCTCCGCGCTCAGCCGTCGCATGGCCGGGCCGCGGAAGAGGTAGCTCTCGATCTTCTCGCCGAGGTTGATCGCGGGCAGTTGATAAGCGCGCGAGGTGAGGATGCGCGTCATCGTGTGCTGCAGATCGTAGCCATGCGCCACGAGATCTTCCGCGAGCCAGTCGAGGAGCTCGGGACTCCACGCGGCGCGATCCATTTCATCCACCGGCTCGACGAGTCCATAACCCATGAAGCGCTGCCAGAGCCGGTTCACCACGGTGCGCGGGAGGCGTCCGTTGCCCGGCCCCGTGAGCACCGCGGCGAGCTGGCGCTTGCGCGTGGCGGTGTCAGCATTGCCGTCGATCGCGCCCAGTTCGTCGTAGAGAAATTTCACCTTCGCGACGTGGCCGAGCGGCTTATCGCACTGCACGAGTTTCAGCGCCTGCGGCGAGTAGATGCTCGCCAGTCCATACGCATCGGCGAGCGTGTATTCATTGATGAAGCTGTCGTGGCACGACGCGCACTTGAGGTTCACGCCGAGGAAGACTTGCGAGATGCCCTGGGCCGCTTGCATCGCCGGCGCCATGCTCGCATTGACCACGCCGCGCCATACGATGCCGTGCGTGAAGCCCGCCGAGGCGGGCGTGGGATCGACGAGCTGCGCGACAAATTGATCGTAAGGCAAGTTGCGCGCGAGCGCTGTGTAGAGCCAGCCGGTGATCTGCTTGCGCCCGCCTTCGGTAAAGCCCGTGCCGCGATAATCGTTTCGCAGCAGATCGTTCCAAAACGTGAGCCAGTGCTCCGCGTAGTTTTGCCGATCGGCGAGGAGCTTCGTTACGAGCCGCGCGCGCTTGTCCGGCGACGCATCGGCGAGGAAGGCGTCGAGTTCCGCCGGCGTGGGCAGGAGCCCGATCGCGTCGAGCCATGCGCGGCGGGCGAAGATGCGGTCGTCCACCGGCTGCGGCCACGGCATTGCGTTCTTCGTCAAGAAATCATCCACGAAACGATCCACCGGATTTTCCAAGCCGCGCCGCGCCGCCGGCTCCGTCACCACGCGCGGCCGGAGATTGGCCGGCTCGTGTTTGAAGAAATTGATTTCCCGCGGCCACGGCATCCCCTGGTCGATCCAGGCGCGGAAGAGCGCCACCTGTTGCCGGGAAAGCTTCCTGCCCTTCTGCGGCATCACGTTGTCGGGATCGAGCCCCGAGATGGTCTCGACCACATAACTCTCCGCGCTCTTGCCCACGACCACGGCCGCGCCCGTCTCGCCGCCTTTGAGGAATGCCTCGCGCGTCTCAAGACTGAAGTCGCCCTTGCTCTTGCCCCGCGCATGGCACTGCACGCAGCTCGACTCAAAGACGGGCTGGATGTCGCGCGCAAAGTCCACCTTCGCCGCCGCGGGTGGCGGAAGTTGTCGCAACATTTCCGGCGACAACTCCGCCCATGCCGCCGCCCTGCCAGCGACTAATGCGAGGATGATCGATGCTGCCTTGGCCGGACGCTTCATGGTTGCCTCTCTATACCGCCGGGCATCGCTTTATTGGAGGAAAGCGATCCGCGGTGGAACGCCCGAGCCCGCTCATCCAAAGCAAACGCGCCGGTGACAACTTTGCCACCGGCGCGGAATCACCAATCACCTTACTGACGGGTATGATCGTCCGCTTCCTGGCCCGGAGGGAAGGGCTGCGTGGGATCCGCCACAAAAGGAAATACGTCGCGGAGCGGCACCTCGTTGCGGTCCACGAAATCGGTGAGCAGCACGCCGTTATTGATCAACGTGAACACCATATCGACCACGTCGTCCGTGAGGCGCCGGCCGCCCATGTAGCCGAAGCCGCCGTCAGGATTGTTGCCGCCCTGCGGACCGATATTCGGAACCGTCAAATCGAGCCGCAGGATGTCGCCGTTGCGTTGGATCACACCGAGGATCGCATCGATATGCGCAGTATCGGTCGCAAAATTTTGCAGCGACTTAATAAGGTCGGCCCGGTATTTTCCACGCGCGTCGGCTTCGGTGGTGTCGCCATTGTACTCGTCTTTGCGCCGCGCGGGAATCAATCCGTTATTGACCAGCGGATTGCCCTGGCGGTCCACCGTGAGCCACGGGCCCCGCCCGATCACCGCGCCGTTGCGAATGAGCTGGATCTGCCGGCGCTGCGTCACAAAGTTCACCCCGATCCTGTTGCCGCCGTTGCAAGTTCCCCGCAGCAAGTTCGCGGGCACACGCACCGCCGTGATCATTGTGTTGAAGCCAGCGTAGGTGTCGCGGCCCCGGCGGAATCCGAGCAGCGAGCGATCGGGATTGCCCGGGTTGGCGAGGGAGGAGGCGACGAAGCGATTCGCGCCCGTGTCATCGAGGAAAAACGGATCGTCCGCCGCGCCGCCGAAGAACTTGACGCCGCTCCTGAGATCGGTGGTCACTACCGGAGCCGGAGGCGGGATCGGCTGAGGCTCCTGATTGGAGATGGTGGTCGGGGCGTCGAAGTCCGCCAGGATTCTGCCTCGGCCGTCGCGGAGCGTGATGGAAGCCGTCTGCGTGGTCAAGCGGCCGAGGCCGGGCGAATATTCCACGTCCAGGAAGAGGTCGGGCCTGGCATCGCCGGTGTTTTCGATTTCGAAACGATACCGGATGTTGTGATCGAAGATGACCATGCCGAAGTGTTCGCCCGAAACGATAAAACCCTGCGTACTCGCCACCAGCACGACCTGCGAGTTGTCGTTCGGATCCAGGAACGCGTACATATCCGCGATATCGGAGCCGCGATCTTGCGCGATCGTCGGTGAATCGATGTGATCGGAAGCGGCGAGGCGCACGAGCGAGGGGATGAGCAGCGCCCCGGCCGCCAGACCGGTGCGCAAAGCAATTCCCCACGAGGAAATGAAGTTCGGTTTTGGATTGTTCATAGGACTCTCAGAGAGGACCGGGCGGGAATTTATTCCGCGCTTTGGACACTCTTTATTTTTCCAGAATCCGGCAGCGCTCGGTCTCGGCAGGAAAACTGAAAAACAGGAAGGGAGAACCATCTCTTTCGATTCCCTGCTTTCCTGTTTTCCACGCAGCGTTCTGTTGGATGTTGCCATTGCCCTCGCACGGCGGGCGGGTGAAGGTCGGCCGCTATGCACTTCCCCTCTCTTTGCGTTTGGATCGGCGTGGTGGCGATGCCTGCATCGAGCGTGCTGGCCGCTCGGCCCGAGGTCGCCATCCCGTCCACCAATTACGTGATCGTGGCGCCATCGCGCTCGCTGGCTCTGGCGCGCCTGCGCGAGCTGGAGTGGTCGGCGCGAGTCTTTGAGACGCTCCTGGGAGTGCCGCCGCCGCGCGGGCGCATCGTGCTCACCCGCGCGCCGGTGGGCAGCGTGATGGCCGCCAACGGCGAGGCCATCTCGCTGATGAATGCCGTGCCGCTCTCGCCACAGCCGCCCGCCGCCGATGGCACGCTCTGGGTGATGCCGTGGTTTGCCGACGAGAAGGCGGCAGCGGGCTCCGTGGTGGCGCCGGTGAGCGTGCTCACCCACGAGGCCGCGCACATGCAACTGGTTTACACCGTCAATTTCCATTCCAGCGCGGCGCTCCACACTTCCTTCAATGGGTATGGCTCCTTCCTGCCCGACTGGCTGGACGAAGCGGTCGCCGTCTATCATGAGCCGGAGAAATTGAAGGCAGCGCGGCGGCGGCGCTTTCAGCTCACGGCGCGCATTGCTCTGCGCTCGTTCTTTGCGATGAATCATCCCGGCATCTCGGGCCACGCGCAGGTGGTGGAGATCGAAGCCAGAACGGCGGAGGAAGCGCGCCAAAAGCTGGCAGCTTACGAAGCCACGCAGCACGCCGCCTTGCAGAGCAACGCGGATTCCCTGGTCAAGGACGCGGCGACCGTTGACGAATTCTACGCGCAGGCCCTCGCCGTCATCGAGTACATGACCGCGCGCGGCGGCCTCCCTTTCCTCCGTTTCGTGGTCGTGCAGCAGAACTACGGCAAGCTCATGGATGAAGTGCTAGCCGCCTGGCAGTCCAAACAGCAGGAGATCGAAAGCGCGCGCCCCGCCGCCGAGAAGGCCGCCGCTGCGAGGCGGCAGCCGCCGGTGATGCTGGCCAGGGGCGACCCAGCCGGCCCCCCACCGCCGTGGCCCATCCCGATCGCGGGAGTGCTCGTGCGCCGCGGAGAAGCTG
Source organism: Chthoniobacterales bacterium (assembly GCA_038238555.1). GTDB lineage: Bacteria > Verrucomicrobiota > Verrucomicrobiia > Chthoniobacterales > Chthoniobacteraceae > JANNXQ01. The sequence continues at coordinate 19,016 of JBBRXP010000084.1, forward strand.
TCCGTGCGATGCCCGCCACCGTGGAGGCGCTGGAGGCCGATTTCGTGCAGTGGGTGAAGCAGAACTACCCGAAGTATCGGCCTACTCTCCCGCCCTTTCCGGGGGAGAAGGGAAGTTGAGAGGAGCGTCGCCTCTCCGCAAAGTTCCTCAGAAATTCCACGCCGCCACCGCGCTGGGCGTGTGTTCGTGGGCCATGATTTCTTTTACTCGGGCGACGATGTCGGGATGTTCAGCCGCCACGTCTTTGCTCTCCGCGGGATCGCTCTTGAGATGGAAGAGCTGAATGGGAGCATCGGGATTTTTTTTCACGCCCAGCCGCACCGCTTTCCAGTCGCCGCCCGCGTCATCGCCCATGAGCCGCACGGCCTGGGCGCTGCCGGCACTGTGATATTCCCAGTAGAGAAAATCGTGCCGGCGCTGCGGGCCGCGCGCGAGCAGGGTGGGCACGATGCTGATGCCGTCGGTGCCCGGCGGCACGGGCGCGCCAGCGAGTTCGCACAGGGTGGGAAGCATGTCCCAGAAAGCTCCCGCATGGTCGCTCACGGCGCCGGCGGCGATGTGGCCGGGCCAGCGCGCGAGGAAGGGCGCGCGGATGCCGCCTTCATAGAGATCCTGCTTGTAACCGCGCAGCCCGGCAGTGCTGCGGAAGAACTCCGGGTCAGTGCCGGAAAGCGGAAAGACCGCGCCATTGTCGCTCGAGAAAAAGACGATGGTGTTCTTTTCCAACGCGAGCTCTTTGAGCAGGGCCATGAGCCGGCCGACGTCGCCATCCATGCGCGAGATCATGGCGGCGTAGGCGGCCTTGGGAGTCGGTTGCGCGGCGTAATGCTTCAAGCCGTCATAGGGTGTCTCGGGCCATTTCTTTTCCCGATACTCCGCGAGCGCTTCCTCCGGCACCTGGAGCGAGAGATGCGGGATGGTAAAGGCGAGATAGAGAAAGAAAGGCTTGTCCTTATTCTCGCGCACCCAGCGCAGCGAATCGGCAGCCATAAGATCGTGCGAGTAAGTCTGTCCGCCTGGTTCTATCTTACTCCCAAGCCCCGGGATTCGCTGAGGATTGCCGGCGAGGGTTTCCTTGGCACCATTGCGCCAGAGATAGGGCGGGTAGTAAGAGTGCGCCACACCCTGGCAGAGATACCCATAGTAATAGTCGAAGCCAAAGTCGCTCGGCGCGCTGGCGTCGTCGGGCATCCCGAGGCCCCACTTACCGATGATACCGGTGGTATAACCCACCTTCTTGAGTAACTGCGCGACAGTTACTGTGTCCGCCGGCATGGGCTGCTGCCCTTCGGCATCGGGCGTGCCTTTGGGCGCGCGTTGCAAGTTATTGCGGATCGCGGCGTGACCCATGTGTTTGCCAGTAAGGAGCGCGCAACGGCTCGGCGCACACACGGTATTGCCGGAGTAGAATTGGGTAAAGCGCATGCCTTCCGCGGCGATGCGATCGATGTGCGGAGTCTTTATTTTCTCCTGCCCATAACAGCCGAGATCGCCGATGCCCAAGTCGTCGGCGAGAATGAAGATAATGTTAGGCTGATCGGCGGCGCGAGTAACTGCGGTGAGAGCCAGGAGTGTAAAGAGGAGGAGTCGGGTGGACATGATAGTTACTTTGTTGAAGTGGGTTTCGGAGCCGCGGGTTTCTTCTCGGGCGCTGGCGTGTAAGGCGGGTTGGTCGCCGCGCCCGGCGCCGCCTGGTCGAGATTCGGCGGCACTTCCGCGCTGGCATCGCCCACCGCCCACGCGATGCCGCCGGCGAGAATGTCCTGGAAGATCGGATTGGTCCACACGTCCTCGCGATGGCCCATCGAGGTGTAGAAGACTCGCCCCTTCCCGTGCATCCGCGCCCAAGTCGAGGGATACGCGGGCCGCTGATATTCCGCGCCCTTCATCGACTCGGCCTCTTGCACCAGCAGCACGTGGAGATCGGCCGAAAAATCCTTGAGCGAATACCATTCCTCCTGCAACTCGAAGCCGGCGGCGTATTTCTCCATGCCGGGAAACTTCGGGTCCACGCACCGCACCCTGGCCACCTGTTGCGCGCCGTGCTTGATGAATTCGCCGCCGATCATGCGCACATAAGGATCCGCCGCCGCTCCGTGGTTCACGTAGCGGTCCGGCCCTTTCGCCGATTCGCCGGCGGTATGAAAGGTATCCGCCGCGCTGTGCGAGCCGATGAAGCCCTTTTCCCCCGCCACGAAATCGAGCATCGCCTGCTTGCCCGCCGCGCTCATCGGCGGCTGGCCGTCGGTGCCCGCGGTGGTGAGATCGCCGGTGGTGTAAAAAAACAGGGCGTCGAATTGCGCGAGGTAGTCCGGCGAGAAGAGGGAGCCGTCTTTGGAAAAAGTAACTTCCCAGCGGCGCTTCGGTCCGAGTTCCGCGAGCTGTTTCTCTACAAAGGAGGGCCGGCCTTTCTTGTAACTAATCACCTCATGCTCGTAGCCGCTCGACTTCGAGAAGAAGAGAATCTTGCGCGGCCCACGCTCGACGGCGGTTGCAACGCGGGAGCCAAGCGCGCCCAGAGAGAGCGCAGCGGCGGAGTGGATGAAACGGCGGCGGGTAATGGACATTTGAATTTTGAATTTTGAATTGCCCGCACCGTAGGCACGAGAATCGGAATTGAAAATTCAAAATTCAAAATTCAAAATTCGTCCCCATGAAACTCCTCCCCGCCCTCCTCGCCAGCGCCCTCCTGCATGCCGCCGACAATGAGCCGCCGCCCGGCTTCGTCGCGCTCTTTAATGGTCGGGATCTTACCGGTTGGGTGCCGGTGAATGTGGCGCCGGATACTTACTCGGTGCGCGATGGCATGATCGTTATCAACGGCATCCCCACCGGCTATATGCGCACCGACCGGATGTACGAGAACTTCATCCTCGAATGCGACTGGCAGCACATGAAGGAAGGGGGTAACTCCGGCGTCTTCATCTGGGGCGACGGCGTGCCGGCTATGGGCACCGGTTACACCCGTGGCATCGAGGTGCAGGTGCTCGACAATGGTTATAACGCGAAAGGTAAGAACGAACATTTCACAACGCACGGAGATATCTTTCCCATCTGGGGCGCGGAGATGACTCCGATCGGGCGCGTCGCCGGCCGGCGCAGCTTTCCCAGCGAAGAACGCAGTAAGAGCGCGCCCGAATGGAATCATTACCGGGTAACTTGCAACGGCGGGGAAATCCGGCTCGAAGTCAATGGCAAGGAAGTAACTGTGGGTAAGGATTGCGTGCCCCGCAAAGGCTTCATCGCGCTCGAGAGTGAAGGCAGCGAATGTCATTTCAAGAATGTCTATCTTCAGGAGTTACCCACTTCACACACTCCCCCCGAGCAGACCGCGAATCCTTATGAAGGCTTCGTCTCGCTATTTAATGGAAAGGATCTCACGGGTTGGAAAGTGCCGGAAGGCGATAACGGACATTGGAAGGTAGAAGGAGGAGTTATCGACTACGACGCCCGCAGCGAAGCCACGGGCGATAAGAACCTGTGGACCGCGCGCGAGTTTGGCGATTACGCACTCATCGTGGATTGGCGCATCAAGGACGCGCCTTACCTCAATCCGCGCATGGCTTATATCTTACCCGATGGCTCCGAAGCCCGGGATACCCAGGGTAAGATGCTCGCACTGACTCTGCCCGACGCCGACTCCGGCATCCTCCTGTGCGGCGATGGTAAGTATCAAGTCAACATCTGGTGCTGGCCCGCGGGCTCCGGCGAAATGTATGGCGTACGCCGCGATGCCGCGATGCCCGCCGAAGTGCGCGCCGCCGTCACGCCCCGCACGCAAGCCGACAATCCCGTGGGCAAGTGGAACCGCTACGAGATCACCGTGCGCAAAGGCTCCGTGCGCGTTCTGCTCAACGGCAAGGCAGTAATCCCGGGCGCCGCCATCCCCGGTCTGCCGGTCCGCGGCCCCATCGGCCTCCAGCACCACGGCAGCGAAAAGGATGGCCGCTGGACCAGCCCGCCCGCGCTGCTCCAGTTCCGCAACATCTTCCTAAAGGAACTCTAAGCCGGAACGATTTCGGTTGGAGCGCGGGTTTCTGACTTTTAACGGCACGGATTGCCGCTGGCCGGGCGGATCAGAAATCCGCGCTCCAACTGCCAGTCCTTATTTCCCCCGCGCCGCCATCGCATACTGCTCGCCCTCCCGGGCGGCCTCGATGCGCAACGGGCTGCCGGCTTCGCGCGCCAGGCCGCGCGCGTGGATGAGCATGTTCGAGACTTTGCGGTCGTCGTGCGAGGGATCGTGGTGAAAGAGGTAGAGCCGCCCGACGCCGCCGGCGATGGCAAAGTGGACCACGTCGTCCACACACCCGTGCCCCCAGCCGACGCGCTTTGTGTATTCTTCGCAGTCGTATTGCGCGTCGCAGATGAGCACTTCGACGCCGCGGATGAATTCGATTAATTGCCGGTGGCGCACGGCTTCCTTGTCTTTGCCGTGGCCGGCGATGGCGGCTTCGCTGAAGGTCTCATTGTCCGGCAAATAGGCGATGGAGCCGGCGCTCGTGAGCAGCTTGTAGCCTACAGTGATGTCGGGATGGTTCGACCGGCAGACTTCGATGCGGATGCTGCCGATGTGCGCATGCCTGTCGGAAAGTTCGTGGATCTCGATGTGCCCCGGCATTTCCTTGAGCGCGATCGGGAAATACGGGCTCTCCATCTGCCCGGCGAGCGTGGAGGCCAGGCTCTCTCTCGCGCCTTCGACGCCGAAGATGTGCACGCGATTTTTGGAATCGTAGGCGGGGAGGAAAAATGGGAAGCCCTGGATGTGGTCCCAATGTGTGTGGGTGATGAGCAGATTCACGCGGATGGGCGCGGCGCCAAATTCCGCGGCGAGCGAATCGCCGAGCGGGCGGATGCCTGAGCCCGCGTCGAGGATCACGATCTCGCCATCGGCCCGCACTTCTACACAGGAAGTATTGCCGCCGAAGAAAACGGTGCTTGGCCCTGGCGTGGGGATGGAGCCGCGCACGCCCCAAAATTTCAACCGCGTGGGCTCTCCCCCTGGAGCGGCGACACTATTGTCGCCGCGGGCGGGGGCGTGCGAAGCGCCCTGCTCGGCGACTGGAGTGTGGCCGCTCCTGGAGCCGGCTGGCGGCGCGAGCACCTGCGTGAGAACGGCCTC
>JBBRXP010000085.1:0-23646 GCA_038238555.1 Chthoniobacterales bacterium
CGCGACGGCCTTCAGTTGCCCGAGATTTACCGGCGCATAGTCGCGAGCGGTGCCGTCGGCTTCCTTCTGCATCCACGATGCAATGCGAGCTTCGATGGCCGCCATGGCCGCGCTGGGACCGAGAGTCGGGAATTTATCATTCATCTCGGCCAATCCGGCGCGCGCAAAGTTTTTAAGCTGGCCTTGGTTGAAGATGGCATAGTCAGCGGGAGCCACGGGCACTCCGTTTTCTTTTACCAGGATGCTATCCCACCACGCGGAGTTTTGCGAAAGCAACAAAGGCACGGGGTAGGAAAGCAGCGCGATAACAAAGAGTAAAATGAATCTATAACCTAAACGCGGCAATGGAGGACGATTCATGGGGAGTAACTAATCAAAGGGCAAAGTTTCAGCTTTGAGGTTCTCGCACGTCACGGCTTTGGGCCGCCAGTAAATGGGCCCATGCTGATGTCGCCTTGCGGAGGGATAAGGATGTTGCCGTCTTCGGCTACTCGCAGAGCATTGGCGGCAGCCGCGTTCGAGCCATTGCCGATGATCAAAAGGCCTCGGGTATGGTCGGTATGCAACGGCGCGCCGTCATCGCTGCGTTTGTCGTTATACTTTCCGAGCACGAGCTGACCGGTGTTGCTGGCTACCGCGCCCAGTGAGTTACCCATGCCGATGACCAGGCCGCCAGTGACTCGGGTGTCGCCATTGCGCTGTACGGTGAAGGCGTTGCGAGCTTGATTAGTAACACCCTCCACGCCGTAAGTGCCGCTGCCTACTACGAAGACTGCGCTGGCAGGATCAGTAGGACTCGTGGCATTACCCACCGCGAGGTTATTAATACCCACCACCGTCTGCCCGTAACCTTGCACAGTGGTATGGTAACCAAGATTAACCATGTGCGAACCTACTGGCGCCGTATTGGCCATGAGCGGTTGGCCGTCGATGGTGATCTGACCCACTTGCGGATCGATAACGATGCGCCTCGTAGCGCTGCCGCGTTGGTGGAGAGTCAGCCGGTGAAGATAGTCGAGGTCCATGGCTATCTCCGCGCGGTTGGGATTTTGCCCCGGGTGCAGCCATCGCCAGAAGACGTCTCTTGAGGATGCGATGAAATCCATGCCGATGGCGGGCCACGCCGGGTCGCCCGTATCCCAGGTATTTAAAGTAAAGAGCACATTGGAGGGTGGATCCCACCACTTACCGATCAAGACGTTGTTACCCTCAACAGTTGCGCTTGCGGCCGGGTTTTCGACCGGATGCCCGGGACTGCCCCCATCGCCGGAGACATACGAGAGAAACCCATCATCGACCAAAAATGGCCTGAAGGAAGTCCACGTGTAAGCTCCATCCCAACTCACCGAGATCGAGCGACCCAGCCAGTCATCAGGCAGAGTAACTCGGTAAATGTTTCGCGGGTTGGAGTAGTTTGCGATCTCCTCGAGTATATCGTTGCCCTCGTCATCCTGCCCGCTAACTTCCCAAGAATACGAAATGTCCCAATCTGTCCTGAGGTAAAAGTCACCTTCGATTTGAGAGTTGACGGTCATCAAGTGCAGCGGGCCGCTGTAAGTTTGGTCGATTCCGTATGCGATGATGGTAGTGGTGGCAGCCCGGCTTGAAACGGTAAGTGCGCATGAAAGCAAGCAGGCAAGGATTGGCTTAAAATATTTGTTCATAGGATTGGAGGTTGTGAATAAGTGAGGTTCATTCAAATATGCCTTCGGTGAGGTTTGGCTGTGAAATGGTGACTGACTTATGGTGTTGGTCCGTTTGTAAATGTCTCCATGCTGATGTCGCCCTGTTCGGGAATAAGGACCGATCCATTTTCCGCCACACGCAGCGCGTTAAGTCTCAGGTTGGGACTGCTACCCTTTCCGATTATAAGAGATCCCCGGGTGTGATCGGTGTGATTGGGTGGCCCATCGTAAGTCCTCCTGTCGTCATGGTCGGTCCTCGTGTCATTATACTTACCGACCACGAGCTGGCCGCTGGCGTTTGCCTGCGCGCCCAGAGTATTGCCCACACCGAAAGTATTGCCCAGGCCGATGACCAAGGCGCCAGCGATCGTGGTGTCGCCATCGCGCTTTACGCTAAAGGCATTGCGACGCTCTTCTTCCCCATCAGTGACATCGTAAGAGCCGCTGCCTACTACGAAGACTTCGCTGGCAGGATCGGTAGGGTTGTCACGATTACCCACCGGCACGTTATAAACACCCATCACGGTCTGACCTGATCCCTGAAAAACATTGCGATATCCGAAAGCGATCGAGCGCGATGGACCATAGTGGGTATTAACCAGGAGCGGCTGGCCATTGATACTTATCTCGCTGGACTGTGGATCCAAGACGATGCATTGAGAGGAGGAGCCGGCGGCACGCTTGCGCAAGGTGAGTCGGCTCGAATAGTCCAGATACATGGCTATCTCAGCGCGGTTGGGATTTGGCCCCGGGTGCAGCCATCGCCAGAAGACGTCTCTTGAGGATGCGATGAAATCCATTCCGGTGGCGGGCCATGCCGGGTCGCCCGTATCCCAGGTATTTAAAGTAAAGAGCACTTTGGAGGGTGGGTCCCACCACTTACCGATCAAGACATTGTTACCCTGGTATGTAGTGGATGGGGCGGGATTTTCCTCGGGACTGTAATTTCTTCCTTGGCCGGCCACAAACGATATTGGAGCGTGGTCCGTAACGAATGGCTTAAAGACGGTCCAACTTTCTCCGCCGGTCCAACTGATGGAGATCGAGCGACCTAACCAATCGTCGGGAAGAGTAACTTCATAAATGTTTCGTGGATTGCTGTAATGCGGGACCAGGCCGTAAATATTATTCCCATACTCATCCTGACCTATCACTTCATTGGAATATGCAACATCATGGTCGGTCCGCCTGTAAAAGTCACCGTGTAACTGAGCGTTGACCGTAGTGACATCGAGCGGCCCTGAGTCAGGCTCGTCGATTCCCCAGACAGTGATCTCGGTGTCAGCAGCCTGAGTGGACGCGCCAAGCGCCGATAGGGTGGAGTAAGTAAGTAATGTTTTCAGTAAGTGGTTCATGGGTCGAGTTACTGTGGGTTGGGTTGCACTCATTTGAGGGAGGTGAGTTGGCGAAACTTGTCGGCGTAGCTGCGACGCCCTCGTCGCCGGATGCAGATTTTTCAGTCACCTCTCTTCGTGTCCCCATTTTATTTCGCTTTTTTCCGCGGACGGTGCTGGTCATCGGGGTCAGTCTGTGAAAGTCGCTTGTTTGCCCAATTTATTGAAAGCTTGTCCGTTTGTCCGCAAAGAGAGCGGCTTTCACAGACTGACCCCTTTCCAGCCGCCGCACGAAAAAGTGGGCTTGACCTCGTGCCCTGAACTGGCAGTGGAATTAAACGCTCCGACGCTCCGACGCTAGTACTGACTAATAGCCTTTCAAGTTGGGCGCGCATTGTCTGGGGGGAGATGCGGCGTTGAGATTACAGTCGCGACTCTTGCTGTCCACATTTTGTTTCGCTTTATTTCTGGCCTTCACTTTGCCCAACCGAATCTAGACAGCTCACGGAGAGAATACGAAGCGACGCACCGGTAGACGGCATTGCTGCACTCTTCGCACGCTGCCGGAATTGTCTCAGACGGATGACACGGACCGCTGGCTCTTTCGCCTACCCGCCGCCAATGCGGGCCACGTCGCGGGCGTTGGATTCGAAAGCGGCATTGAGCGCGTCGTCGCCGCTTAGGCCGTCGGATTCCGCTTTTTTTTAGCGCGATGAGCACGCGCTTGTAATCCTTGGGCATCACCTTCACGAACTTAGGAACCATCTCTCGGTGTCTTCGGCCAGGAAGAGCAGCGCGCCGATCTCCTTGTTGCTTTTGCCGTTGGCCACGTGGCGCAGGATTTCCAGCTCGCGCTCCGTGAGCTCCGCGTGCGCCGCGCGGCCCGCCAGCTTCTGCGCCGCGGCCGGCGAAAAAGTAGCGATCACCCGTGGCCACATGCCGGATGGCTCCGAGCAATTCCTCCTCGCTGGCCGAGCGCAACACGCACCCGCCGCGCCCGCGTGCATGGCGTGATAGAGCGCCGCCTCATTTTCCACCGAGCGCTGGCGCAGGCGGTGGATGTGGCTCTTGACCGTGCCGACGGGCATGTCGAGGGTCGCGCCAGCTTCCTCGTAACCGCCGGCCGGGCAGGCACAGAAGCCGAGGAAGGGAAGGAGCCATTCTGCCAGCCAATGCCCGCAGAAATGGTAACATCCGTTCACCAGTCATGAGTTGCCTTCAAACCAAATTCCTTCAGCAGATCGGCGACCTGCGGCAAGCGCTTGACGCTCTCGACTGTCTGCCCGGCGCGATGTTCATGATCAAGGATCTAGACTCCCGCTATATCTACATGAGCCGGGCGCTGCGCGAGGCGATCCACCTGCGGCCCGGCTTCGAAGTGGTCGGCAAGACCGACTTCGATCTTTTCCCGAAGATCATCGCGCAGAGCTTCCGGCAGAACGATCTCGTCGTCTTCAAACGTGGCAAACCGCTCATCAAGGAAGTGCATGCCGTCGGCTTCTTCACCCACGCAATGCGCTGGGCGTATTCGAGCAAATTTCCTCTGCACAATCGCCAGGACAAAGTCATCGGCCTCATCACCATCAACCAGGAATACAATGAGGTGATGGGCGAGGACGCCGAACTCAACCGCCTGCTACCCGCCATCAAGCACGTCACCGAACATTACGCCGAGCGCATCACCATCGGGCGGCTTGCGAAATTGTGCAGCTATTCCGAGAGCCAGTTCACGCGCTTGTTTAAGCAGCACATGAAACTCACCGCATATGCCTTCGTCGAGCAAGTGCGCATGCATCACGCGCTCGATGCCATCGAGCACAGCGCCGCCAGCATCGCGCGGATCGCCCTCGACAGCGGCTTCTACGATCCCAGCGCCTTCGTGAAGCGCTTCAAAAAATTCACCGGCGCCACCCCGCTGCGCCACCGCCGCAAACAGCAAGCGAAACTAAAATCCAAGCGGAACCTCGGCGTGCAGCCACCGGCGGTTTGGGGGTGAAGCGCACCGTTTGCTCAACGCCTGCCGCCCGTGCCTATCCAATCGCGCAGGTGGTCGCGCAGCAATTTGAGTTCACGCAGGAGCGTTTGGAAGTCTTCGTGCGAATGCTCGAGACACCACGGTCCGCGGAAGCCGGCGTCCCAGCCGATTTGAAAGCAGCGCTTCAAATCGTAGGCGGGGTGCGAGCCATCGGGCTCGAGCTTGAGGGCCTTGAAATCGCACGAGGCCGCGAGTGGGAAGGCTTTCACCAATCCGTCGTAGCGCGCGGCATCCGTCCAATTGCCGGTGTCGGGCTGGGCCCGCAGGCCCGCGCCGACTTCCTTGACGATCGCGGGAATCGCGCCCGCGTCGTCTTTGATCCAGCCGATGTTTTCGATGAGCAGCGTGATGCCGAGGCGCGCGCCGTGTTCGATCAACTCTCGATACGACGACGCGAGTCGCGTGAAGTCCACGCCCTTCGCCCGCCCCGGCAACGGACGCACCCAGCGGACGGCGAGCCGCGCCGCGGCGGTCATGGTCCGCTTATATTCGTCGAGCGCGGCGCGGCGTGCCGGCTCGTCGGGGCTGGCGATGTCGAGACCAGACTGGTTCATCTTGAGATTGGTGAGCACGCAGCCGGCGCGATCGGCGGCGGCGCGCAAGCGGTCAAGATAGTCGGGCGTGAGGGAGGGGACCGTCGCGGTCATCAAGTCAATAACGCGTATGTCGAGCTCGTCGCGCATGAGCCGCGGCAGATCGAGGAGCGCGAGCTTCCCGTCATTCGGCGCGCTGGCGAGGTGCTTCGAAAATGTGCCGGTCGTGATGCCGATCTCGGCGGCCAGCGAGCCGTCGCTTTCCGCCGCGACCGCTCGAAAACCCAGCGTGGAAGCGGCGACGGAGCCGACTGCTTGCTGGAGAAACGCGCGACGGTTCATGCGGCGTCGATCTGGCGGGCCACGCGATTGGCGGAGCGTGTGGCGGCTTCCATGCCGCGCCAGAGATTGTCATACGCGGCGCCGGCAAAGTGGATGCGCCCGACGGGTTCGATGAGACGCGGCCAGATTTTTGCGAACTGCCCAAATGGAAACGGCTCGCGCTCGCACCCGACGCAGGTCGGCTCTTCTTTCCACCATTGGTGGACGATGCACTGCTCGATGGTGTCGGCCGCTTTGCCGGGATAGAAGCCGCGGAAGGCGGCAATCGTCTCCTCCGGCGTTTGCACGGGCTGCCCGGTGCCGAAAAGCAAGCGGCGCTCGCCGGGCACCTCGGTCGCGGTTTCGCAAACGGAACCCATGCGTGGATCGCCGGTCTGCAGATTGATGCCCGGCCAGTCGCCTTTCCAAAATGGCGTCCGCGTTTGCAACAAGACGCGCGAATGCATGCCCATGCGCGTGTGGAGCAGCGCGAATGCTTTCCCCTCGGGCCACGCGGGCGTGACGTCGAGCGCCGCGAGCGAGAGCGGCGACATGCAGAGCACGAGATGCCCGGCGGTCGCTTCCTCCTTCGCGCCTTCGCGCTCGAAGCGCACAGTCGCCGAATCCGGCCCGTGCTCGATGGCGGTGACGCGGCAGTTGCGCCGCACGCGCTCGCCGAGTCGCGCGGCGAAGGCATCGGGCAAAAGCTGGTTGCCCCCTTTGAGATGGAAGACCTCGCGCCCTTGGAGCGTGAGACCGCGCATCTTCAAAATCGCCACTGTCCAGATGCGATAAAGCGCGGAGGCATCGGCGTCCGCCGGCGGCTTGTCCGGACTCGCCCGCCGGCCCATTCGCGAAAAATTGATCGCTGCCGGCGACGCGCCTTCTTTCCTCAACACGTCGCTGGCGAGCACGTGATCGAGTTCATCGAGGCCGTCGCCGAAAGGCTGATACTCGTCTTTGAACTTCGCGATGTAGGGCTCGAGAAAGAGCAGCGGCAGCTCGGAGAGTCCGTGCGCCGCGGCGAAGTCCGCCTCGCGGCGAGTGAGGCCGAGGCGCTGCAAGACGGCGGGATCGGCGAGTTCCGCGTCGCTGAACCAGCGGCTGCCGATGCGGCGCCAGGCCTTCTCATGGCGCGGCCACGGCAGCGCGGTGAGGCCAAATTTTTCCACGTAATCCCACAGCAGCGCATAGGCCGGCCGCGCGGGAAATTGCTCCGCGCCCACGTCGGCGTAGAGCCCGTCGGCCAACGGCTCGCGGATGGTTTTCACATGCCCGCCCGTGCGCCGCGAGGCCTCGAGCAGCGTTACCTCATGCCCGCGCTCCATGAGTTCATAAGCGCAGCAAAGGCCGGCGAGACCACCGCCGGCGACGATCACTTTTTTGCGGCGGCCCACGGCGGCTAGCGACGGCGCAAACGCCAGCCCGGCCATCAACGTCGCGCCAGCCTGCAATGCCTCGCGCCGGCTCAGCGAGGGAGAAAAGAGTGAGGAAGGTCCCGGTATGCGTGTCGCGTGCGGCATCGTTCGGAAGCATCCGACATTGAACATCCAACATCCAACATCCAATTGAGCGTCGCACCACCGCCGGGGCCATGCGGCTAAGAATGCTGAATCGGATCGGTTTGGTGATAAAGCGCCCGGAACATGAGCCGCCCATTTTTTACAAAGTCGATTTTGCCGGTCCGCTTGGCCGCGGTGCTCGTGCTCTGGCCTGGATGGGTTTGGGCGCAACCGACGGCGGACTTTGAGAAGGTCGTGGCGCCTTTCTTCGAGGAGCATTGCAACCGCTGCCACGGCGCGAAAAAGCAGAAGGGCGAACTGCGGCTCGACACGCTTTCGCGGGACTTCGCGGGCGGCGGCGCGGCGATGCATTGGGGCGATGTGATGGATCGCCTCAGCGCCGCGGAGATGCCGCCGGAGGATGAGCCGCAGCCGAAGCGCGAGGAGGCGGCGAAGGTCGTCGAGTGGCTCGCGGCGAAGCTGCGCGAGGGGGAAGCGGCGCGGCTGGCGAAACGCGAGCGCGTCACTTTTCACAAGCTGACCCGCGAGGAGTATGCGCACACGATTTACGATCTGCTCGGCGTCCACTTCGACGCCAACGATCCGACCGGGCTGCTGGAGGATCCGGACTGGCAGGGCTTCGAGCGCATCGGCTCGGTGCTCTCGCTCGCGCCTTCGCATGTGGAAAAATATTTCGCAGCGGCGGAGAGCGTCCTCGCGGAAGCGTTGCCGGCGAAGCCGCCCGCGAAATTTTTTCTCCACTGGGATGCGATCGATCTCCGCGGCCTGCCGAATCGCGCGGAGCTCAAAGAGCGCGGCCTGGCCGATAAAGTGCGCGTGGATGTCTGGCCCGGCAGCACCTTCCGCGGACAGCCCACCGAGACGCGGCCACTCGTGATCCCGGCCTCCGGCGAATACATCGGGCGCGTAAAATTGAGCGGCATGAAACCGCCGCGGGGCCGCGCGCCTCATGTCGCGATCAATGCGCTGCTGCTCGGCCGGATGCTCTTCGAGCAGGATGTCGTCGCGCCCGAGGATCAGCCGGTGACGCTGGAATTCCGCGCGCACCTCAACGCCGGCACGCACATGATCCAACTGACCAACGAGGCGCCCGGCCCCTCGAATCTCCCGCGCGCCGGACGCGCCGATCCGGCCCGCCCGTTTTTCAGCATCAAGGACGGGCGCGCGCCGTGGCAAACGAAACTCACCGACGAAGCCGGCGTGCCGCTGCTGCCTTTTCTCATCGTGGACTGGGTGGAATGGGAAGGCCCCCTCGCCGCCACCGCGCCGACGCTGGCGCAGCAGGAGTATGCGCCGCCGGAAAAGGGCGATCTTTCCCAAGCCCGCGAAATCCTCGCGCGGTTTGCCGGGCGCGCCTTTCGCCGTCCGGCTCGCGCGGAGGAGCTCGATCGTCTGGTGAAGCTGATCGAGCGCGAGATGGGGAGCGGGGAGAAGTTCGCGGCCGCGCTGAAGACGGCGATGCTCGCGGTCTTGTGCTCGAAGGATTTCTTTTACCTCGTGGAGGGTTCGGAAGAGGAAAATGCGCGGCGCATCAATGACTGGGAACTCGCCTCGAGGCTTTCCTATTTTCTGTGGAGCACGATGCCGGATGCCGCGCTCTTCGATGCCGCGAGAAGCGGCACGCTGCATCGGCCCGAGGTGCTGCGCGCGCAGGTGGTGCGGATGCTGCGCGATCCGCGGATCGCACACTTCGCCACGGCCTTCCCGCGCCAGTGGCTGCAATTGCGCCGGGTCGGAATGTTCGTGCCGGACAAGAAACTGTATCCCGCCTACGACGACTATTTGCAGAAGAGCATGATCGGGGAAGCGACCGCGTTTTTCGGCGAGGTGCTGGAGAAAAATCTCACCCTGCGCGAGTTCCTCGATTCCGACTGGACGATGCTCAATGCGCGGCTCGCCGAGCACTATCAGATCCCCGGTGTCGCCGAGGATCGCTTCCAACGGATCGCGCTGCGGCCGGAAGATCATCGCGGCGGGCTGCTCACGCAGGCCGCCGTGCTCGGCCTCACTTCCGATGGCACGCGGCACCGGCCGGTGCATCGCGGCAAGTGGGTGCTCGAGTCCATCATCGGCAAACCGCCGCCGCCGCCGCCCGCCAACGTGAAGCCGATCGAGCCGACACCCGCGAATGAACCCAAGGCCACCTTGCGGATGAAGCTGGCGGCGCACGAGAGCGACGCGCACTGCGCGGCGTGCCATCGCAAGATCGATCCGCTCGGCCTCGCCTTCGACAACTACGACGCCATCGGGCGCTGGCGCACCGAGGAGATCGTGGGCGGCACCGGGCAAAATCCCGCGGTGAACGCCAGCGGCCAGTTAAGCGACGGACGAAAATTTTCCGATGCCGCCGGCTTGAAAAAATTGCTCCTCGCCGACCTCGATAAATTCAACGCCGCCTTCGTCGAAAAGCTCGCCACCTTCGCGCTCCGCCGCACCACGACCATTGATGACCGCGCCGCGCTCGCGAGCCTCGCGCAGCAAGGCAAGGCGGCCGACTACCGGCTCGCCGCGATCATCGAGGCGCTGGTGCTTTCCGACTTATTCCAACAACGCTGACTCGCCCTGCAAACAGTAGCCGCGCGCCGGCTTTTCAAACTTCACCCGATGTTTCCGCGCATTGTCCACCATCCAGCCCACATAACGAAAGCGCTCGTCCAGCGACAGGCGGCTCACGCGCGCGATCTCGTCACCGAACTGGCGGCGGATGAAATCCTGCCGGATCGCACGGATGGCCGCGCGCCGTTCATCGGAAATAGGTTGGGAAACAGCTTTCACTTCAGGGCAGGAATCAGCAGCCGGTAGTTCGCAGTCACGTCGGGCAACCATTCTTGAAGATCCGGATGAATCAACCCCAGAGTCTCGCTCGAAGCATCCGCGCAAAGCTGCGCGAACTCCGTCGGGCCGAGTGGCTGCCTCGGCAGATGCGCGTCCGCGCAGGCGCAGCGGATGGCATGCTGCGCGGTGAGCGTGAGCGTCTGCCCCGCCTCGGCCCTCCGCACCGCCGACAAATAAGCGCGCAGCGGACGCTGGTAATGCTGCTGCCCGGCCTCCGAGACACGCTGCCAGAAAATACGCTCCGCAGTGACGGCTGCGAACAAACGCGGATCCTTGCGCAGCGCCAGGCCCAGCACGGGACGCATTCGCAAAATCTCCTCGGGAATCGCTTCGGTTGCCGCCAGTTTTTGCATCACCGCCGTCTCGTAGAGATGCAGCCAGCCGCGCGGGTCGCCGTGCTCGATCAGCAGCGCGCCGAGCTCGGAGATGAACGGCCAGTCCTTGTCCCGCCCGGTGCGCTTCATGTCTGCCACCACATGCGGATGCGCATACGGCGGCAGGAAATCCAGCTCCTCCAACCACGAGGTGCGCGCGCGCGGTGCGATGCCAAACACATCCAGATACGCCTCCGTGCCCGGCCACTCGAAATGACTCGTCCATCCGCCGGCGTGCCAGCGCGCGTCCAGCGGCGGACTAATCCTGCCCCGATAGCAGCAGCGTGCGCCCTCGAGTTCAGTCTCTGCCAGCAGCGCCAGGAAATCGCCCGCGGCGTCGGGATCGCAGAGCAGGTCGCAATCCTTCGTCGCCTCCGCCACCTCGAAGGCCACACAGGCCATGCCGCTGGTGATGGCGCAGCGGATCCCGCGCTCCCGCGCACACGCCACCAGAGCGAGGTAAAACTGAATCAGGTCGTAGCCATTCATCGCCGCAGCGTAACCGGCGCCTGCCAGCGATCAACCGCCGCCCAATCTTGCATCGAAAAATAATAAACCAACCCACCATGAGCAACATCCTCACCCAAAACTGGCTCCTCAGCCGCCGCCATTTTCTGCGCGGCCTCGGCGCGACCGTCGCTCTGCCGCTGCTCGATTGCATGAAGCCCCTGCGCGCCGCGGTGGCTGTTGCGAAGCCGCGCCGCAGCGTGTTCATCTATATCCCGAATGGCGTGAACGTCCTCACCTGGCAGATCACCAAAGCTGGGCGCGACTACCAGCTCAGCGAGGCGCTTCAGCCGCTCGAAAAGCATCGCGCGAACATCACCCCCATCAGCGGGCTGCATCATCCCGGCGCGATCGGCTCGGCGCATGTGTGCGCGGACACGTGGCTCACCGCGGCGCCCATCGTCATGGAAGGCGGCGGCTATCACAACTCGGTGTCGTGCGACCAGCTCATGGCGGAAGTCACTTCGCCGCAAACCCGCTTCGGCTCGCTCGAGCTTTCCATCTCCGCCGGCGTCGGCCGGCCGGGCAGTGCGGCGACCACGCTGGCCTGGTCGCGCGATGGCGTGCCGCTGCCCGCGGAGGATAATCCGCGCACGGTCTTCGATCGCCTCTTCGGCGTGGAGACCGGCGGTCTCGACGCCCAGCGCCGGCGGCTGGACCGCCGCCACAGCGTGCTCGACATGGTGCTCGACGACGCCCGTTCGCTGCGCCGCAAGCTCGGTGGCGAAGATCGCACCAAGCTCGATGAATACCTGCACTCGGTCCGCGAAGTGGAGGTCCGCACCGAGCGGCTCGACGGCTGGCTGACGATCCCGAAGCCGAAGATCGATCCCGGCACGACCGCGCATCTTCAGCGGAACGTCTCGCGCACCGAAGCGGGCGAATATTACCGCACGATGTATGACCTCATCGTGCTCACGCTGCGCACCGACATGACGCGCGTGGTCTCCTACATGAGCGGCAGTGAAAACAACGGCCTCGCCATCCCGGAGCTCGGCTTCGCGCAGACCCGGCACGAGCTTTCGCACCACAATGGCGACCCCGAGCAACTCGCGCGGCTGAGCAAAAGCGACGCGTTCATCATCGAGCAGTTCGCCTATTTTCTGGATCAACTCGAGGCCGTGCGCGACGGCGGGGAATCGCTCCTCGACCGCACGATGGTGCTCTTCGGCAGCGGCATGAGCTACGGCCACAGCCACGCGAATGCCAACCTCCCGACGATCCTCGCCGGCGGCCGCGCGCTCGGCCTGCGGCACGGCCAGCACCTCGACTACAATCTGCCGGGCATCGGCAGTTACGACCTCTCCAATGCCCTCGGGCATTACGCCGTCTGCTCCCGGCCGGCCGACAGCAAAGCGCGCCTGAGCAATCTGCTGCTGACGATGATGCAAAAAATGGAGGTCAACGCGGAACGGTTTGTGGACAGCCTCGGGCCGGTGTCGGAAGTCGTGTAATGACGAAACCAGAATGACGAAAGCCGAATGAACCGCGCGATCACCCTTCCTCATTGGCGCTTCGTCATTCGTCATTCGTCATTCGTCGAAGAAGGAATTCGTTCCTAACTCCCGGACGAAGCCCCGGTCTGTCTTTCAGCCATGACGCCCCTCCAGCCACTCGCCGCGCTCTGCCTCGCGGCCGGCGCTTGCATGGCTGCGATGCATGAAATCCCGCCCGGTGCGGAGGAGGCAGGCATCCAACGCGCGCTCGCAGCGGCGGAGGATGGCGACACCATTTCGCTCGCCGCGGGCAACTACGCGATCACCGCACCCCTCGCTTTTAAATCCGGCGTCACGCTCAGCGGCCCGGCGGAGGGGCGCGCCGTGTTCGATGCGTCCGCAGCGAAGGCGCCCATCGAATTCAAGCTCGACCGTCTGGATCGTGTGACGCTTCGTGACCTCGAGTTTCGCAATGTCCTCCTCGGCGTCCACGGCACGGTCGCGCACAATGCGGGGCGCGACATCTCGATCCAGAGTTGCTGGTTCCGCGATGCGAAGCGCATCAAAGGCGAGCCGTCGCTCTTCCTCACGGCCACCTACTTGACCCGCCTCGTTTTGCGCGATTGCGTATTCCTGCGCTCGTCCGCGCATCACGGCAACGGCATCCAGCTTTGGCGCACCCACGACGCGCGCGTGGAGAATTGCCGCTTCGGTGAGTCCGGCGCGGAATTTTCCGCGAGTGATTTCGGCCATTTCAAAAACGCCATCTACGTCAACGGCTGGGGCAGGCCGGAGCAGGGCGAAAACGTCCGCTGCGTGAATGTGCTGCTCAAAGGCAACGTGCTGCGCCGCAGCTCCGCCGCCGTCGCGGAGGAAGACCATGGCATCTACGCGCTTGGCGCAAAGGGACTCGTCATCGAGGACAACGGCATCGCTGGCTGGACCATCGAGTTGACCGGCGGCGCCATCAAGGTGCGCAACGGCGAGGCTTGCATCCTCCGGGGGAACCGGTGCGCCGGCAGCGGCATCCTGCTCTACAACTACGCGAACGTAGCCTACGACCTTGCCGATGTGAGCGTGAAGGACAACACCATCCGCATCGCGCAATGGAACGAGGCGACCGCCGCCTATCTCGCCACGGGCATCACTTACTGGCGCGACCACCCTCGCGGCACCGAGCGCTCCATCCGGATCGAGCACAACCGCGTGGAAAATGGCGTCATCGTTATTCACGAACCCGTCAACCTCGGGGACTTCAACGCGGACGGCGGCGGAATCCGCGGCAATCATGCCGAGGCCATCGCCGCACCCGCGGGCATCGTCCAGGAGGGCAACACCGTCCGGCTGGCCGGTTGGAAAATCCCGCCGCAACCCGCCCGGCCAGCCGCGCCGCCGCCCGCCGAACTCGACACCCGCGACCTCGCCGAAAACGAGGGCCTCGTGGATGGACTCAACCTCGGCGTGCTGCGCGTGCGCACGAAGAGCGAATTGCTGCGGGTGGTGCTCAAGGACGCCACGGTCCTCGCCCCCGACGGCCGCGAAATCATGGGCCGCGAAATCATTCTTTACGTCGCGAAGCGCGGCACCCGAATGAAACTGACCATCGCGGACGGCAAGGTTTCCACGCTGCAAATAGCGCCGTGAAGCGTCGAGCGGAGATTTGCGGCGAAAATGAAATCCATACTGCCGCGCATCCCAACCCTGGAAAAAAGGGCGGCCATTTCGATGCCGGAGACATCACGGAAATTAGCCAGGCAGGATGCCTGTGTTCCGCACACCCGCTCCTGCCGCTGACAGTTCATCGGCGTCCTGGTCGTTCTTTCGTCATTCGTCATTCGTCATTCCTCATTCGCAGTCGAGCCGGCCTACCGCACGGATGGCGGGGACGAGAAGCTACCGTGGTTCCAGATCGTCCCCGGCGAATTCCCGCCGGCAGGCTCGGCACACACCATCGCCGGCGAACTCATCTCCCTGGATCACGTGAACCGCACCGGCGTCCTCCGGCAGGATCGCACCGACGCCATCCCACGTGCGAAGTGGGATCACGCGCTTCCCTTCACGATGCTGCCCTTCGGCTCGCTGAGCTATCACGGCGCCACGGCGGAGCTGCGCGACATCCCGCTCGGCACGCATTTGCACGGGCAGTTTTATTTTGATGAAAAGGCGGGCAAGGACGGCAAGGGCGCTTTCACCAAGGTGCTGCGGCTCGAGGATGATTTCAGTTTTTCCGCCCGGCAAAAACGTCTCTGGCGGATCGAGGCGTTCGATTTGGAAAATGGAAAGCTCACCGCCATCGGCGCCGGGCCGGAGGAGCACGCCGCCGACGCCAAGCCCGCCATCTTCGAGGTGAACGCCGCAACCCGCGTCTGGAAAGGCCGCGCCATCGGCACGCTAAACGATCTCGCCGCGGGCCAGGCCGTGCTGCTCGACCTCACCATCTGCACGCTCGCCGGCCCCGGTCGCTGCACCGACATCTGGCTCGATGCGGAAAGCCGCGAGGTCGCCACCGCTCAGCAACTCGAAGTGCATCGCCAGTTTCAACGCGAGCACGGCCTCGCCGGCTGGGTGGATGAAGTGGACAACCAGACGAACATCATGACCGTCACGCTCTTCGCGGGCTTCGATCCGTCGCTCGCGGAAGATTATCCGCTCGGCAGCATCGTCGCCGCCGCCGTCGCGGAAGAAACCCTGCGCACCTACGAGCAGATCGGCGACGTGATGAAGGGGCCGATCCTCGATTTGAAACGCGTCCCCGCCGCGCCGGGCAGCAGCGGCCTTCGCCTCACCTTCAAGCCGGGCACGCTCCTCGAAGGCTACCGGCCCAGACGAATCCTCCGCCTGTTTTCCGGCAAATGGAGAATGCAGAACGTGCCGCGCGAGGAACGGCTGCTCGTGTTTTGAAAACTGCCGACGACGACAGACTGAAGATCGCGAGATGAATGATCGCGCGGGAGCATCGTTCTGGTTTTTCCGTGCTCATACTATTTCTCCTTCTCCCACTCCCGTAACACGGGGGCGAGGCCGCCGCCGAAGTAGGGGAATTTGTCGAACTCTTCGTAAGTGGGATCGACGCGCGGGTCGGCGGTTTCTTTCATCCACGCATCGACGCGCGCGCTGAGTTCGCGCTTGGTCGCGGCATACTCGGGCTGCGCGGCGACGTTGTGGATTTGGTCGGGATCCTTCGCGAGATCGTAGAGTTCTTCCGCGGGGCGCTTTTTGAAATCGAGCGCGAAGAGCCACTGCATCGCGGGATCGTCCTTGTGATCCATCATGTGCTGCTTGGTGCGTGTGGGGTCGTTGTCGCCGTAGTCGCCCACGGCGAGATAGACGATCGGATCGCCGGCGGGCCAGCGGTTCGGGCGCAGATTGCGGACATACAAAAAATCGCGCGTGCGAAGGGCGCGCACGGGATAGCTGAGGTCGCCGCGGCGCACATTTGCGTGGCGCTCGCGCTCGAGAAAGACGTGGTCGCGCGCCGTCGTGCCCGGCTGGCCGGTGAGCACATCGAGAAAACTGCGCCCGGTCATTTCCGGCCACGGCGTGAGGCCGGCCATCTCGAGAAATGTCGGCGCGTAATCGGTGACGGAGACGAACTCGTCGATCACGCGGCCTGCACGCACCTTGCCCGGCCAGCGGATCGCGAGCGGCACATGATTGCCTGCGTCGTAGATGTGGCCGAGGCCGCGCGGCATTTGCCAGCCGTTGTCGCTGGTGTAAACGATGATCGTGTTTTCCAACTCCCCGCGCTCCTCGATCAGCGCGATGGCTTCGCCAAAGGCCGCGTCCATTTCCTCGACCGAGGCCAGGTAGTCGGAAATTTCCTCGCGCACCGCCGCATCGTCCGGGAGATAAGCGGGCACGCGGATCTTCGCGCGGTCGATGCCGTGCCGCGCGCCGGAGCCAGGCTTCCAACTGTGAGTGGCGGTGTGCGTCGAGCCGACCCAAAAGAAAAACGGCTGCCGGTCTTTTCGCGCCGCGAGAAATTCCGGGAAGTCGCGGTAAAGTTTTCCCGCCGGAGTCTCCGTGCGACCGAAGCCTTTATAGAGGCCCGGCGCCCAGCCCTTGCCGGTGTAGCCGACGTGATAGCCGCTCGTGCTGAGCGCGTCGCCGAAGACGCGGAACTTTCCCGCAAAGCGCCCGCCGTGATTCGCGCATTCTTCGAGCTGATGCGCGGCGCGTCCCGTGACGAGGCTCGAGCGCGTGGGCCCGCAAGACGGCACCGGATCGAAGGCGTGAGTGAAGCGCGCGCCTTCGCGGCAAATGCGGTCGAACACCGGCGTCTTCACCGCCGCGCAGCCATTGGCGGCAGCGTGTTCATACTGCCAGTTGTCGGCGAAGAGAAAGAGGATGTTTGGCCGAGTCTCCGCGAGGGCGGCGCGCGCGGCGAGCAGCAGGCAGGCGCAGAGGATGGCGCGATGGATGAATGAAGTGAGTGCGTGTTTCATGTGCGGCAGCGCGCCCGGCGTCCGCTCACTGAGTCTCGCACTGCACGAGCGGGCTGGAGATCGACAACGGGAGATTTTCCGCGGGGTGTGTGTGCGTGGTCAGGATCTCGACGGTGCGCGCGCCGGCGTCGAGTTGGCAACTGCCCGTGAATGTCGCCGCGCCCGAGCGCGCGAGCTCCGTCGTCTGCCACTTGTCATACTCGAATGCGAGCGTGCCGGGCGCATGACGGTTCACCGACCACGACAGCGCATTCTTCTGCGGCTCCGCGCCATCGGGGAACGTGGCGGTGACGTGCAAGGTGCGAGTCTTTGCCTCCCAATGCGTAGTGATTTTCGGCGCGGCGATCATCGGCCGCGCGCTGAAGAAATGATGCCGCGCAAACGCGAAGAGATTGTCTTCGACCTCCGGCTGCGACGGCACCTGGCGCGTGAAGCCCGTGCCCGGCGGGCCGCCGTGCTGGCCGCCGGGCACGATGCAGATCGGGAAATCGGGGAAGCGCTTTCCGAGCGCGAGCAAGTCCGGGGTGACGTTGTCGTTTGCGCCCACGTGGTAGAAAATTTCAAGGCCGCGCTTTTTCAACGCCGGCAGACGACTCGCCGTGCGGCACGCGTCCCACGCGCGATCGTTCATCGCCGCGATCTCGGCGGCGCTCCAGCCCGCAGCGCGCGCCTGTTCGAGCGTGATGCGCTCGTTGCCGCGCCGCTCCTGCCGATCCACCAGCGCGGCGCGCGCAGTTGCGGGCAGGGCCGGCATTTTTCCAGCGGCGAGATCGGCGAGGAATTCTTCGTTTGCCCTCGTGATCTCCGGTGCATCCGTGCCCATGACGTAAGCGCCGCCGGGATTGCCAAGCGGCGGCGCCACCACAGGCAAGATCGCGGTAAAGCGCTCATCGAAAATTCCCGCGGCCGCGGCGCCCACGCCGCGCTTGGAACCGCCGGGGGCGAGCACTTTGAGCGGCTGAAAAACTCCGCCCTCCGCGACCGCCGCCGTGAGCGCGCGCATGTCGCTCATGCCCCAAATCCACGCCGGGGTAAACCGGGCGTCCTTCGTTCTGAGCAACTGCTCCTTCATCCCGAGATGGAGTTTTCCGACCGGCTCCATCGCCTCGATCGTGCTCATGCCGATGAGCACCACGCCCACGCCATGGTCCTTGAGCAGCCGCAACATCGCGCCGGTCGGCAGCGCGGGCTTCGCTGCGAGCCCCATGTTGCCGACGATCACGTAGCGGCACGGCGCGCCGGACGCGGGCGCGTTGAAGGTGACTGGCAGCCGCACCTTTTGCCCCGGCCACCATTCGCACACGGTGATCTCGACTAGCTTCTGCCGCACCGCCGGCTCGCGCAGCGCGGGCTTCCAATCCTGCACCACGCGCGTTTCCAGCGTGGACGCATCGCGGATGGCCGCGAGGTCAAACGCCGCCGGCCTCACCTCGGCGCGCGCCGACGCGAAGCCGGCGAGCAGGGCGATGAAGGCAAAATGGGGGTTCAATTTTGGCGGCGATTACTTGCTTCCGAGGCCGACGAACTCTTCGCGCGTCACCTTGCTGTCGCCGTTCTTGTCGAAGTTTTTGAAACGCGTTTCAAGACTCGATTAACGCGCGGTCGCGCGGGATTCGATCACTCGCGCTGCGGCGGCACATTGCCATAGAGCCAAGGCGTGCCGCGCTGTGGAATGCGCGGCCGCTCGGGGGCTGGGCCGGTTTTCATTTCGTGGGCGAGCGCGAGGCCGGTCTCGGCGAATTGGCGGCCGGCGGTGATCTCGAGAGTGCTGTAGGAAGTCAGCCGCGTTTCATAGCCGCCGCCGTGCGGCCCGAAGGCATCCTCGGTCGGCACGTAGCCCACGCAGCCATTCGCCAGCTCCACGCAAAACGTGAACGGAAACGGGCTTCGCCTTTTCATCTCGAGGCCATACTCGACAAAGTATTCGGCGGGATTGCTGATGCACACGAGCGGGCCGATTTGAATGGCCTGCACTTCCACTTCCACCTCGCGCTCGGTGGCGATGAGGTGCTCGAGCAGGAGCGTTTCCTTCGCGAAGGTCCAAGGCGTCTGCGCGGAGGGGAGCCTGGGAAATCCGGCGGCGACAAGCGCCCGCGCGCGAGTGAGATTTTCGGCGGACGGCACGCGGCGTTGGATCGCCCACGTCTTCACTCGCGTATCGAGCGGCACCTCCGAGCCGCGCGCCATGCTCAGCAAGACTTTCACCGCCTCCGCGCCGACGCTGCCACCGACGACATCCATCCAGTCGCTCGCCCGTTCGCGCGGGTCGAGGCTGTCGAGCTGAGAGATGTCGCCACTCGCGCCTTGCAGGAAAACGACGGGCGCTCGCGAGTCGAGCGCGCCTTGGATCGTGCGCTCGAGCGGATGGATGAAGTTCGCGGAAATGCCCGGCGCGGAAATGTTCGGGTGGCAGGCGAAGTTCACCACGGCTCCGAGCAGCCGGCCCTGCAAATCCCACGCGCCGATGACGCCGACCTCGGGATCGATCGGCCCCGCGTAGTCCACGATGTCCGGATTCAATGAACCCGGATTGGTCCACGTCTCCCCGTTTTTCATGCGCAGCCGGCGATTGAATTGCACCTTGTCCTCGCGCCCGCGACCGAAGCCGAGCGCCGCCGGCACGCACGCCTCCGCGGCGAGCTTCACGCCCAGCACGATCTCATGCCTGAGCCGCAGCAGATAGCCCGCGACGGCCAGCGAAGACTCTTCGTAAGCGAGGTGCCGCACCTCCGCCGACGCGCCGTCATACCGCCCCGGCTGCACCATCCCGACCGGCCCCGAGGAGTGCGAATGCGACGCGCCGATCATCACCGCATCGCCCGCAATCCCGCACTGGCGCTCGATCTCCGCGCGCGTCGCGAGCACGACTTCCCGCGGAATCATCAGCGCATCGAGTCCCACGAGCGCGACCTTCTTCTTCCCGTCGGCAAAGACCGCCACGCGCACTTTGCAAGCATCGTGGAAGCTGCGATGAAACGCCTTCCGATAACTGCCCGGCCGCTCCTGCCCGATCTCCGGCGTGATGTCGCGCTCGGCAAAGCCAGCCTGAATCTCGGCGAACGCGGTGCGTGCCAAAGTGAGCGCGGCTAGGATCAAGAGGGAGAAGGGAGGTTTCATGGTCGTCGGTGGCATGTAGCGGCGGCGTCCTCGCCGCGCGCACGGTCACGCGGCGGGACGCCGCGGGAACAACCTGCGGTGAGGACGCCGCAGCTACGACATCGTCACATTGACGATCGCGATGTCGGGAAACATTGTCAGACATGAGTGCCAAAGTATTCAACCTCCGATCTCAATCGCCAGCCCGCCAAAGTGCTGGAAGCCGTGCGCAAGTTTGGCAGCGCCGACATTCGCACGCGTAGCGGAGAAATGTTTTCCTTCGGATGAAAAGCGCGAATACCTCTTCGACCTCGAGAACGATCCGCTCGAGATGCACGATCTCGCGGCGAGCGCCGATCAACACGAGACGCCGGCGCACGCACCTGCTCACGCACCTGCGCTCGACGCAGGTGAATTTCGCCGAAGGCTGCAAGCCGAAGGTGCAGCGCCTGCGCGAGAGCGAGGCGAAGAAAGGCGAACGAGTAGCATTCCCTCCTCACCTCTAACTCATGATACGAACACTCCACCTCGCCATCGCGCTCTGCGCGTGCCTGGCCGCGCCGCTTTCCTCCGCCGAAGCGAGCAGGCCCAACATCATCTTCATCCTCGCCGACGATCTCGGGTGGGCGGATGTCGGCTTTCATGGCGGCAACGCGCCGACGCCGAATCTCGACCGCCTCGCGGCGCAGAGCGTGGAGCTGATGCAGCACTACGTGTATCCCGTGTGCAGTCCCACGCGCGCGGCGCTTTTGAGCGGGAGCTACGCCACGCGCTTCGGCGTGACCACTCCGCAAAGCCCGCGCGCGTTTCCGTGGGACACCGTCACGCTCGCGCGTGCGCTCGGGTCGGCGGGCTATGACACCGCGCTCTTCGGCAAGTGGCATCTCGGGTCGAATCCCGATTGGGGTCCGCAGAAGTTCGGTTTCGATCGCAGCTACGGCTCGCTCGGTGGCGGCGTGGGGCCGCGGAATCACCGCTACAAGGAGGGCGAATTTTCCCGCACCTGGCACCGCGACGGGAAGCTCCTCGAGGAGGAAGGCCACGTCACCGACCTGCTCACGAGCGAGGCAGAGCGATGGCTCGGCGCGCGCGGCGAGCGGCCCTTCTTCCTCTACCTGCCCTACACCGCGGTCCACATTCCCATCCGCGAGCCCGCGGAGATCGTGAGCCGCGTGCCCGCGGAAATCACCGCGCCGGCGCTGCGCGAATACGCCGCCGACATCATGCACCTCGACGCCGCCGTCGGCCGCGTGCTCGCCGCGCTGGAAAAAACGGGCCGCGCGGAAAATACGATCGTCGTCTTCACAAGCGACAATGGCGGCAGCGACGCGGACAACGCCGACCCGCACTATCCGCCCGACGGCTACGCGCCCGGCCCGGTCGGCGGCAACAACCGGCCGCTGCGCGGAAAAAAGGGCGACGTCTATGAAGGCGGCATCCGCGTGCCCGCGCTCGTCCACTGGCCCGCGCGGCTCCAGCCGGGCAAGGTCGCGGCGCCAATCCACATCACCGATTGGATGCCGACATTCTGCGCGCTCGCGGGATACACGCCGGAAAAAGATTTGCGTTGGGATGGGCAGAACATCTGGCCGCTGCTGAGCGGCGCGACGAAGGAAATGCCGCGCGCGATTTACGCAGCCGGCCCCGGCTTCCGCTCGCAGGCGCTGCGCGAGGGCGATTGGAAACTGGTGCTCGACAACGGCCGCGCGGCGAAGGGCGCGAAGGCTGGCTCGGAAAAAGTGGAACTCTTCGACCTCGCCAAGGATCCAAACGAAACCACCGACCTCGCCGCGAAGATGCCGGACAAAGTGACGGCCCTGCGCGCCAGGCTCGCGGAAGTTTCCAAAGCCGACTGGGATTCCTATGCCGGCGATTGAGCGGCACAGCGCGAACGACAGACCCGTAGCGGCCCCACGTGTCCGCGCAATGGCGAGGGCATTGCGACCGATGGCCATTGCTCAGCCTGTCGAGAGCACGCACACTGCGCGCCTTTTCCCCGCATGCCTGACGACGAACAATTCCCCCCCGCGATATCGGATCCTGCTTCCGATGAGCCGGTGGCCGGCGAGGGCGGGGCGGCGTTTCCCATCGTCGGCGCGGGGGCTTCGGCGGGCGGGATCGAGGCGCTGAAACTGTTTCTCGGCGCGCTGCCGGTGGATACGGGGATGGGGTTTGTCATCGTGCAGCATCTCGCGCCGGAGCGGAAGAGCGGGCTGGCGGAAATCCTCGCGCGGGCGACAAAGATGCCGGTCTGCGAAGTGCGGGACGAGCCGGCGGTGGAGCCCGATCACGTCTATGTGAGCCCGCCGGGGCGGGACATGATCATCGAGGGCGGACGGCTGCGGCTGCTGCCGCCGGAGAGCCACGCCGGGTCGCGCGGGATCGACCGCTTTTTCCGCTCGCTCGCGGAGGACTCCGGGCACCTGGCGATCGGCGTGGTGCTCTCGGGCAGCGCGAGCGATGGCACGCTCGGGCTCGAGGAAATCAAGGCGGCGGGCGGCGTCAATTTTGCGCAGGATGACAGCGCGCAGCAGGACTCCATGCCGCGCAGCGCGATCGCTTCGGGGTGCGTGGATTTCGTGCTGTCGCCGGAAGGGATCGCGCGCGAACTGGCGCGTCTCGCGCGGCATCCGTATGTGGCGGCGGAAGCGCTCGTGGCAGAGGCCGGCCAGCCGATTCACAGCGCCGTCGCGGAGATCGTGCGTCGGGCGACTGGCGTGGATTTCACGCACTACAAAGCGAACACGCTGCATCGCCGGATCACGCGCCGGATGATGCTGCACCGGCTGGAGACGCCGCGCGAATACGAGGAGCATCTGCGGCGCACGCCCGAGGAGGTCGAAGCGCTTTATCAAGACATCCTCATCGGCGTGACCAGCTTCTTCCGCAATCCCGAGGCCTTCGACGCGCTGGCCCGCATGGTCTTTCCGAAGCTGCTCGCGGCCTGCGCGGCGGATGAGCCGGTGCGGCTCTGGACGGTCGGCTGCGCGAGCGGCGAAGAGGCGTATTCGCTGGCGATCGTCTTCACCGAATGCGCCGAGGCGGCGGGCAGCGCGGCGCGGCTGCAGCTCTTCGCCACGGATGTGAATGCGCGGTGCATCGAGAAAGCGCGCGCGGGATTTTACCCGCGCAGCATCGCGCAGGATGTGCCGCCCGAGCGGCTCCAGCGCTTCTTCACCGAGGAAGGCGGCGGCTACCGCATCCGCAAGACAATCCGCGAACGGTGCATTTTTTCGCGGCATAATGTGGTCGCCGATCCGCCGTTCTCGCGGCTCGATTTCATCTCGTGCCGCAATCTGCTCATCTACCTCGAGCCCGTGCTCCAGCAGCGGATCGTGCCGCTCTTTCACTACGCGCTGAAGCCCGGCGGCTGGCTCTGGCTGGGCAGCTCGGAGTCGGTGGGCGCGGGGCGCGGGCTCTTAGAGGCGGGCGGTGCGCGGCCCAAAATTTTTTTGGGCCCGCCCCGCGATCGCCCACCCACCCCGCCCCGGCAGGCGGGGCCGGCCGGCCGCGTTGCGCGCG
>JBBRXP010000086.1:0-23588 GCA_038238555.1 Chthoniobacterales bacterium
AGATCATCGGCGTGCGCGATCCATTTGGCTTTCGGCCGCTGGCTCTCGGAAAAATCGACGGCGCGTGGGTGCTCGCCAGTGAAACCTGCGCGTTCGATTTGATTCATGCGGAATTTGTGCGCGAGCTCGAGCAACGCGGCTCGATTTTTCAAACCACCGTCGATAGCGAGATCATCCTGCACCTGCTCGCGCAACCCAGCGACACCAACAATGTGCTCGCCGCGTTGCGCCGGATTCAGGGCGCCTTTTCCCTCGTGATGATGAGCGAGCGCGAGATCATCGGCGTGCGCGATCCCTTTGGCTTCCGGCCGCTCGCGCTCGGGAAGCTCGATGGGGCCTACATCCTGGCTTCGGAGACGTGCGCCTTCGATCTCATCCACGCGGAATTCATCCGCGAGCTCAAGCCGGGCGAGGTCGTCATCATCGACGAAACGGGATTGCGCTCCGAGTTTCCGTTCAACGCGGAGAAGCGCGCGTTTTGCATGTTTGAGTACGTCTATTTCGCGCGGCCAGACTCGATCATCAGCGACATCAATGTGGCGCGCGTGCGCACCGAGATGGGCCGCGAACTGGCGCGGCTGCACCCGGTCGAGGCCGATCTCGTGGTGCCGGTGCCCGACTCGGGGAACTACTGTGCGCTTGGATTCGCGGAGGAGCGGGGCATCCCGTTTGGGCAAGCCTTTGTGCGCAATCACTACATCGGCCGCACCTTCATCCAGCCCACGCAACTCATCCGCGATTTCAATGTGCGCGTGAAGTTGAACCTCATCAAAGAAGCCGTGGCCGGAAAGCGGGTGGTGGTGGTGGACGACTCGATCGTGCGTGGCACCACCGCGCGCGCGCGGGTGGTCAATCTGCGCGAAGCCGGCGCGAAGGAAGTGCACATGCGCATCTCGTGTCCGCCGCACAAATTCGCGTGTCATTACGGCATCGACTTTCCCGATCCCGAGAAGCTCATCGCCAATCAGCAGACCCTCCCGGAGATCTGTAAATATCTCGGCGCGGACTCCATCGGCTATCTCGACATGGCCGGCATGGTGCGCGCGACCGGGCAGGCGGCGGACAGCTTTTGCCTCGCGTGTTTCAATGGCGATTACCCGGTGCCGGTCGATGCGCACGCCGACAAATACGTGATGGAGCGCCGGCAAAACAGAGTGAACCTCCTCGCCGCCGAGGACGAGCATCCGGAGTTGTTTCGCATTCGTTGAGGTGACGCGAGCTTCCGGTCTGTGATAGCCTCTCCGCCATGAAAGCCACCATGCCGGAACCCGAAATCGTCACCCGCAAAGGCAAGCCAGTTTCTGTCATCCTTCCGATCAAGGATTATGAGGAATTGCTCGAGCGGGCGGAAGATGCCGGCGACCTTGGATGGCTGAAGCGCGCGCGCCAAAAGCCGCTGCACTATCGTCCCCTGGAGGCGTATCTGGCGGAGAGAAAATCCAAGGCGCGTGCATAGCGTTCTCCTCGAACGTTCCGCCGAGAACGACTTGGGCCGCCTTTCCACCGACGTTCACGACCGCGTCATCGCGGCGATTCGACTGCTGGCGCAAAATCCACGCCCGCCCGGCAGCCGGAAGCTCACCGGCGCGAAGAACGACTGGCGCATTCGGGTCGGCGACTACCGGGTGATTTACGAAATTGCCGATGCCATCCGCGTCGTGCGCGTCCATCGGGTGCGTCATCGCCGCGAAGTCTATCGCTGAAATCGCTCCTTCCCCGTCTTGTTCCCAAGTTTGAGGACTTGGGATCGCACAACTGCCGGGGCAATTGCACTGCGCGGCGCGGGTCGGTACGATTCTTGTGCATGTTGGGCAATTTCCGCGCTCTGCAGCACCTGCCGCGAAGCAGAGCCTTCCCGTGGAATGCTGCTCCGACACCCTTAGCTTCGGACCGAGGACGAGGAGCTAAACAGCTTCGCGCGACGAGCGCCGACGAGGAAGCAGGCCGTGACAGGCTGGCTGAAAAAGTGTTACCGTGCGCCCTATGAAACCCGGAACCCTCGAAATTCCCGCGTCCGTTCTCGCGTCGGTGGAGACTCTGGACGAGCTCCAGGACTGGCTCACCGCGCAACACCCCGACATCATGGCCGAGTTGCGCCAGGCCCGGCAGGAAGACCTCGCCGGTGAATTCAAAGCCTGGAAACCTCGCCATCTCCCGTGCCCTATCGAGTCGAAATAGGCTCGGGAGCAGACGCGCAACTGGCCGCACTTGACTCCGCTATCGCCGCGAGTGTTGAACGCAAAATTCTCTGGCTGGCGGAAAACGCCGCCGCCGTGGTGCATCGGCGGCTGGTCGGCATGCCGGACGATCTCGCCGGACTTTGCAAACTGCGGGTGGGCGACTGGCGCATCCTCTACTGGGTCTATCATCCACAGACCCTCATCCGCATCTACCGCGTCCAGCACCGCTCCGAAGTCTATCGCGATTTCTAATTTAGCCTTGTAAGAAGCGCGGCGTATCAATGCCTTCGCGAAGGGCGGCAGGTGGAGCCAGCTTCTCTCCGAGCGATGTCCGAAGAAGTTTCCGCTTGCCAGCGATTTCAGCGGGTGATGGACTCCGGGTTCCGTTTGGCAGAATCCCCAGAGCACTTTCTCCAAAATGACAGCGATGAAATCGAACTCGATGCAATTCCTTCTGTTGTGCGTGTGCCTCTTTCTCGCAGGAGTCACGTCGTATGCAGTGCCGGACTTGCTGGTTGTTGGCAGCAGTCTTTCAGTCTCCCCAAACCCGATAACCGCGGGGAACACATTGACGGTAGGCATCAGCATTAAGAACAACGGTTCAAGCACCGCGACGGCAAGCACCACGCGATTGCAGATCAAGAATGCGGCACTCACCGCGACCGTCGCGGATCAAGACTATTCGACGCCATCCATCCTTGCCGGACAGACCATCCCGCAGAACTATTCGATCCGTATTCCGGCAAATACGACCCCGGGAACTTACAATGCCTACGTGGTGTTGGATAGATACTCGACGTCGGGCGAGACCAATGGTGCCAACAATTACGGGTCATCCAATGTCTTCACCGTCTCAGCCCCAGGGAATGCTCCCACCGCGACCACAGGGGCGGCTATCAATATCACGGCGAATTCCGCGCTCTTGACCGGCACGGTCAATCCGAATGGCGGAGCCCCGGCTGTGGCCTTTGAATATGGGACTACCACCAGTTACGGGAACAACACATCGCCTGCCATCGTCTTAAATCCCGGCAATACCGACGTGTTCGTGTCTGGTAATGCTAATTTCTTGATCCCGGACACGCTCTACCATAATCGCGTCGTCGCGGTTAATGCCGGCAACTTGGTCGGTCGTGGGGCCGACGCTACCTTTCGGACATTGCCGGTCAGTACTCCTCCAACGGCGATCACCAATGCGCCGAGCTACGTTGCGAGCCATTCGGCGCGGATGAATGCCACGGTCAATCCGAACGGCATAGGAACCTCTGCCTGGTTTGAGTATGGCACGACGTCCGGTTATGGCAGCGCTACACCCGCAGCATACCTGGGCGCAGGAACGAGCAATATATCGACATCCGAGGATCTGGCTTCTTTAGACGCGGCTACGACATACCATTACCGAGTGGTGGCAGTTAACAACAACGGCGACATCGCCAACGGTGGCGATGTCTCGTTCATGACTGCAACCGACAGGCCATCCGTGATCACCCTTCCGGCAACCTCGGTGACTGGAAACTCGGCGCAACTGAATGGGCAGGTGACCAACACTGGCGGGTTTGCCGTGGATGAGCGACGTTTTGACTGGGGGACTACTCTCGATGGAGTGTGGCCGCCGACAAACTGGACCAATCAGGTAATCGTGTCGGGTAATCACTTCAGCTTCAATCTGACAGGATTGTCACCTAACACGTTTTACCACTTCCGTGCGTGGGCGCATAACAACTTAGGATGGGCGAGTGGCGGGATCGCTTCATTCGTAATTCCCGAAAATCTAGGTGTCGTTGCCTGGGGACGAAACGATGATGGCCGAAGCACCGTGCCCTCCGGGCTGAGCAATGTCGTCCAGATCGCCGGAGGCTATTCCCACAATCTGGCTCTCAAGAGCGATGGCACTGTCGTCGCCTGGGGTTACAACGGCGACGGCGAAACCGACGTGCCCTCCGGCCTGAGCAATGTCTTCCAGATCGCCGCAGGCTATTCCCACAATCTGGCTCTCAAGAGCGATGGCACCGTCGTCGCCTGGGGTGACAACAGCCAAGGTCAAACCACCGTGCCCTTCGGCCTGAGCAATGTCGTCCAAGTCGCCGCTAGCGCTGACCACAGCATGGCACTCAAGAGCGATGGCACCGTCGTCGCCTGGGGTGACAACAGCTCCGGCCAAACCAACGTGCCCTCCGACCTGAGCAATGTCTTCCAGATCGCCGCTGGCGAGTGGCACAGTCTGGCGCTCAAGAGCGATGGCACCGTCCTCGCCTGGGGTAACAACGTCGGCGGCCAAGCCACCGTGCCCTCCGGTCTGAGCAATGTCGTCCAGATCGCCGGAGGCGGTGTCCACAGTCTGGCGCTCAAAAGCGATGGCACCGTCGTCGGCTGGGGTAACAACGGCGAGGGCCAAACCAACGTCCCCTCCGGCCTAAGCAATGTCGTCCAGATCGCCGCTGGCTATTACTACAGTCTGGCGCTCAAGAGCGATGGCACCATCGTCGGCTGGGGTGACGACTGGCACGGCCAGACCGACGCGCCCTCGGGCAATTTCGTCCAAGTCTCAGCAAATGTTGACCACAATGTAGCGTTAGTCAAAAACGGGCCGATCGGCGTGACGCCGGACATTTTGACTGCTTTTGGCTCGGTCCAGGTCGGCGCTCACGCCGATCGCACCTTCATTGTTTTCAATCGGGGACCATTCGCCAGTTCCGGCACGGCCAGTGTCGCCGCGCCTTTTAGTATCGTCGGTAGTGCAAACTACTCGCTGGGGCCCGGACAGTCGCAGACAATTACCGTGCGTTTCACACCCTCTGCGCCCGGAGATTACTCCGCCTACGTCAGCTTCACCGGCAGCGGCGGACAAACCCGGCAAGTCACAGGCACCGGCTTTGGCAATCTGATCAGTTTGACCGGCACCATCACAGGAGTCATCACAAACCCGGGTGGAACCCGCCTGAACAACGTCACCGTTCTCGCGGAATCGGCTTCATCCACTCAGTCCGATGCCGGCGTAGGTATCCCTACGACATCCGGTGGAAGCGGAACCAATGCGGGAACCTATACCCTCAGACTCGCTCCCGGCAATTACCGCATCACCGCTTCTCCCCCGGGACCGCCATACGCCTTCAACACCGGGGAAGTCAACGCGACCGTGACCGCCGGCAACACGACAATAGTGAACTTTGTCTTGAACCCGATTTCTACTGTCAATCAGCCATGCACGTTATCCGCACAAGATACACCGGTTGTCTTGGTGAGAGGTTTCGGCGCGGACAAGGATTGGGATGGCGGTGAGGAAAACGAATGGTGGGACGTAACTCGCGGTTTGGAAGCAAATGGTTTCAGCGAGATCTGGGACTGCAATAATCCGGAAGTCGGAATTCTTGATGGTAAAGGGCACGTAATCAACGGCCAACTGAGCATTAAAGATAACGTTTCACGGACTGTCGCGGGCGTCAGCACGGGCCTCCTTCCTTACGTCCGAGCGCAGGTTCTAAAATACAAGAATCACAACGGGTGTTTTCCACCCACCATCAATATCGTGGCACATAGCATGGGTGGGCTGATTACGCGTCTCGCTCTGAGCGGCACCGACCACATCGACTGCACCGACCCGGTGAGCGGGCAGACGTTTCCGGTCAAGATTGGAAAGGTGATTATGCTCGGGACGCCTAATGCGGGCACCGTTGCGGCAGCCTCGATGGTGGCAGGATCAAGCCCATTAAAGTATCTGCCATCGTGGTCGGGTGTACAGTATTGGGATTCGACGAGCGACTTAACGCCGCTCCATATACGTGGGAATTTCGATTCAAGTTGGCCTTCGAGTGTGCGACTCTATCTCTACGCGGGAACGGGAGGGCTGTATGGAAACGAGTTGAGTGGGATATTAGCCTTGTCGAGTGCGTTCATTAAGCATTTTAACATCCTCCTGCCGCCCGAAGCAGACGACGATGGAGTGGTGCCTCGCCCGAGCGTCAGCGGCACTTACCACTACCGTGAACGCGGATGGCCCTTCGCGTTGAAAACTGGCTGGTGCTTCACCGCGCACCCGGTGAAGGATGTGTATGACCTTGAAATCAATGGGACGCCACTTTCCGGGTTGAATCATCTCGATCTTTTGAAAGATCCGGCCACGATAACCTGGGTGACGCAAATGCTCACCGATGCAAGTCCCGCAGTAGCTGCGCTCCCGACCAGCAACACACGCCCCGCGCGAGCGAGCCCCGCACCGGCACCCGCATCGGGAGCAATAAACTCCCCGCCGATGCAGTTGATCGAAAACGCTGGAGGGACCGTAGTGGTCGGCGCGTCCGCCCAAATTTCGGTAACTTCGGATGCGTCCAGCGGACTGAGCTTCCACATTTTCGTAACTGCGGGGGACGCGGCAATTACCCTGAAGAATCCCGCAGGTGTGGTGATCGACTCGACGACGCCGGAGACCGATCCGAACGTGCAGTATTCTACTCTGGCGGGTGACGGGGGGTCGCTGGCAATCGGCTATCAAATCACCAACCCAACGCCTGGCATCTGGCAGGTCTTTGTGGATTCACGCAGTATCGCGGAAACTGAAGTCGGATATAACCTGACGGTATTCGGGGACTCGCAACTGTCCCTGATCCCACAGACGGAACTACTATTCAATCAAGGTCAGGATGTGCCGGTCGCGTGCCTCCTGGCCGATTTTGGCACCGATCCCGCGACGCCGCTGCCGCGCGCCGCGATCACTGCTTCTGTGCAACTCCCGGATGGAACGACGACATCGCTCAGTCTTTTCGATGACGGTTTGCACAGCGAGGGCGGGCCAAACGATGGAACGTATGCGGCGATCCTGTCGGCGATTCAGCAAGCCGGCTCTTATTCCGTCACCTTCCGAGCGACTGGAAACCGGCCGAACGGAACGCCGTTTCAGCGCGTCACGACTACTGCTTTCAGCGTATCCACGCAGCACGCCCAGATTCTGGGCGATCCCACCTATCAAGTAATCGATACGAATGGCGATGGAATTGGCGACCACCTGCAGATGACCTGCTGGGTGAATCCGACAGTTGCGGGAAACTATATTGTGTCGGGCACATTGAACGGGTCCGGGTACGTCACCGCTGCTTCAGCCCGCTTCTATTCCGAAGGTGCCGCACCAACCGCCGTCAACTTGCTCTTCGACCTAAACGACTTTGGAGGTGGCGGGCTTCTTCATGTCGAAAGCCTCCAGCTCTTTGAGGTGACGAGCACGAGCACGGCATGGCTCGACACCTACCGGGGCACCTCGCAGATTCAGGCTGGGCCGACGCTGACTACGCAACTTCAGGATCAGTTCGTGATCGAGGGAAGCCAGGTCGCATTCTCGGTGGCGGCGACAGGCGGGGCGAATCTGCGTTATCAATGGCGATTCAACGAAGTCGATATTTCTGGAGCCACGAATCCAAGCCTGATTCTCTCGAATCTGTCTGCGAATCAAAGTGGTACCTATTCGGTGATGGTAGGCGATGAAAGCGGCTGGGTGACGAGTTGGGCGTCGTTGGGTGTGAGGATCGCGTCGCATTTCGGCGAATGGCAATCATTTCGATTCACTCCGAGCGAACTCCTTGACCCGACTCTCACCGCACGTGACGCCGATCCGGACGGCGATGGAATACCGAACCTGCTCGAATATGCCTTTCACCTGGATCCGAAGAGTCCAGACAATGGGCCAATGACCGCGTCTTTGATCGAAAGCGACGGGATTGATTCTTATCTGACATTTACCTTTCGGCAGCTCTATTATACGTATACCGATCTTCGCTACACCGTAGGCGTATCCGACGACCTCAAGGATTGGGATTGGACCGAGAACGAGATCGAATACCGAGAGTGGGTGGAGACGGGCGACGGAGCAGTGCAAGTCAAAGTGCGGCTCATCACGCCGGTGGGAGCGTTACCTAAGCGGAAATTCCTCAAGCTTCGCGTGACGTGCCGTCCCCAAACAATCAACGACTGGCAGTCCCTTTTCTTCACGCCGGCGGAACGGCTGGACGCCAACAACAGCGGGCTGAATGCCGACCCGGATCGGGATGGAGTACGGAACATTCTCGAGTATGCGTTTGGCTCGAATCCCAAGGAGGCAAACATAACGATCTTGCCACAGACCTTCATTTCACAGGAGGGAAACAATTCGTATTTGAATCTTACATACAGGCAGGCGGATGCGTACGACCTGAGCATCGAGGTGGGCGTTTCCGATGACCTGACGTTGTGGGATTGGACTGGAACGCAAATCAATTGGATCAGTCGGGCGCCAGCGAGTGATGGCTTGGCCGACGAAGTGACGGTGCGCCTCTCGACACCGATCAATCTGCTGCCGCGTCCGAAGTTCTTGAAGCTGCGGGTGACGAGCCAGCCGTAAACGCAATGCCTGAAACACCAAGCCCGGTTTTTCTCCCCGCCAGAACCTCGGCTCCGGCCTCTTCAACGGAATCAACCATGATTCCAAACCAGCGCGTGAGTCGCTGTGCATCACTCGACGGGATGTCAAAAGGCTTGAGCAGCCGAATCGACCGATTACCGTCGCTTCATGCCAATGACTCTTGATCAAATTGCAGAAGAAGCGCTCGCCTTGCCGAGCGAGGCTCGTGCGCTCCTTGCCGACCGCCTCGTGGAGAGCCTCGATGCAGCGACGGAGCGGCTCTGGGCTTCCGAGGCAAAACGCCGCAGGGATGAGGTGCGGCAAGGGCTGGTTCAAACCATTCCCGGCGGCGAAGCCCTCGCCAGCGTGCGCCGCTCGCTCGGCCGATGAGGTATGAGTTCCACCCAGAGGCGCTCGACGAATACAATCAGGCTGCCCACTATTACGCTGGGCGGCAGGCTGGGTTGGATGCGCGGTTTATCATTTTATGTCGAGGAGGCCATCGAACTCATCCTCGAAGATCCTTTGCGCTGGCATGCTTTCGATGAGGATGTGCGGCGGTGTATGACCAGAGTGTTCCCTTATGGCATCCTCTACACCATCGAGCCTGAATTTGTTCTCATCGTCGCGGTTGCTCATTGCAGCCGCGAGCCTGGTTACTGGAAGCACCGCATCGCCTAGACACGCGCGGTGAATTCCAAACGATCGCGTGGAGTCGCTGTGCGCCACTCAATTGTCCCCAAAGCCTACGCCGCTGCGGGCGTGGATGTGGACCTCGGCAATCGCGTGAAGCGCGGCATTCACGCAATGGTGAAGGCCACGCACGGGCCCGAAGTGCTTGGGCGCATCGGCGGATTTGGCGGATTATTTCGGCCGGACTTTCGCGGGATGCGCGAGCCGGTGCTGGTGTCGAGCGCGGATGGCGTGGGCACGAAGCTCAAGCTCGCATTCATGGCCGGACGCCACGACACCGTCGGGCAGGATCTCGTGAATCATTGCGTCAATGACATCGCCGTCATCGGGGCGCGGCCCTTGTTCTTTCTCGATTACATCGGCGCGGAGAAACTCGATCCGCATGTTTTCCGGCAGCTCCTCAAAGGCTTCGCCAAAGCGTGCAAGGCCGCGGGCTGCGCGATCGTAGGCGGCGAGACGGCGCAGATGCCCGGCATGTATCGGCCGGGCGAATACGATCTCGCCGGCACCATCGTCGGCGTCGTCGATCGTGCGAAGATCATCGACGGCTCGCGCATCCGGCCCGGCGACATCGTCCTCGGCCTCGCCTCGAATGGCCTGCACACCAATGGCTACACCCTCGCGCGCAAAGTTCTCTTCGAGCAGATGGGCCTCAAGCTCGCGTCGAAACTTCCCGGCGTCGCGCGCACCGTCGGCGACGAGTTGCTGCGCGTGCATCGCAACTACCAGCCGCTGCTCGCGAGCCTGCCCGCCGGCATGGTGCGCGGCCTCGCCCACATCACCGGCGGCGGCCTCGTGGATAATCTCCCGCGCGTTCTGCCGAAAAATTGCGACGCCGTCATCGACACCGGCGCCTGGAAAGTGCCCGCGATCTTTGAGCACATCGGGCAGGGCGGGGGAGTCGATCGCGCGGAGATGTATCAGGTCTTCAATATGGGCATCGGGATGGCGGTGGTCGTCGCCGGAAAAGATCGCGCCCCCGCGCTCCAGCTCACGCGGGGTCGCGAGATCGGCCGCATTGAGCGGGGCACCGGCGTGGTGCGGCTCGCGTAGCTGAGACGAGGACGTCGCAGCTACTTCAAAAGGAACTCCCGGAAAAACGCGATCGCAGCGAGGAAGAGATAGTCCGCGTTTTTCTTTTTCGCGAAGCCGTGGCCTTCGTCCTTCGCCATGAGATACCACGCGGTGCCGCCCGCGCCGCGCACGGCCCGCACCATCTGCTCGGCTTCGGTCACCGGCACGCGCGGGTCGTTGAGCCCTTGCACCACGAAGAGCGGGCGGCGGATTTCCGCGGCGTGCGCGGTCGGCGAAATCTTCGCGAGAAATTCGGCCATCGCGGGATCGCGCTCGTCGCCGTACTCGACGCGGCGCAGGTCGCGGCGGTAGTCCTGCGTGTTCTTGAGGAAGCTCACGAAATTGGAGATCCCCACGACGTCGATGCCGCAGCGCAGCCGCGCGCCGTGATGGATCATGCAGGCGAGCGACATGAAGCCGCCGTAGCTCCCGCCCATCACCGCCAGGCGCGCGCGGTCAAGACCAGGGTCGGCTTCGAGCGCGTCGAGAAACGCGCCGATATCGCGCACGGAATCCTCGCGCTTCATCCCATTGTCGAGCGTGAGGAACGTCTTCCCGTAGCCGTCGGAACCGCGCACGTTCGGGTAGAAAAGCGCGACGCCAAGTTCATCGAGGTAAAAATTGTAGCGGCCCTGGAAGGTAGGATGCGCCTGGCTCTCCGGGCCGCCGTGGATGTCGAGGATGCACGGGCGCGGGCCGGGAAATTTCTTCGCGTCGGGCCGGTAGAGGAAGCCGCTCATCGCCATGCCGTCGAAGCTCTTGATGCGCACGAGTTCCGGCTCGGCGAATTTTTTTGCATCCAATCCGCCCGTCTCGCTCTGCGTCCACCGCGTGAGCAAGCCGGTCACGAGATCGAAGGAATACGCGTCGGTGGCGGACCGAGCGGAGTTCAGCGAAAAGCCGAGATCCCGACCGGTGCGATACCACGCGACATTGCCGACGAGACCGAGCGGCAGCTTCGGCGTGGTGAGCACGGCGCCGGTGCGCGCATCGAGGATGCGCAGCACGCTGGCACCCTCTTCATTGGCCACGCAGGCGATGCGCTGGCCATTGGGCGAGAGCGCGAAATCCTCGATGTCCCACGGAATGTCGCGAGTGAGCGGCTCGACAGCGCGAGTCTTGAGATCGAAGCGCACGAGCCGCGCGAATTCGCTGCCCTGGTCGGTGAGCGCGTAGAGGAAGGTATCGTCCGGCGCAAACGTCGCCTCGCCCCACGCGACCTTTTCCGCGCGCGGCGGCGTGAGCAGCTCGACCTTGCCAGTGGCGAGATCCAGCAGGTGCAGCCGGCTTTCATTCACGCTGAGATATTCGCCGAGCAGCAGCCGCCGGTGATCGTGCGACCAACTGCGCACACTCCACCCGCCGCCGCTGACTTGCAGCACCTCGCGGTCGCTCGCCGGCACACGCGGATTCATGACTCGGATGTCGTTGTCCCGGCCGTTGCGGCGCGTGGAGGTGTAAGCGCACTGTCCTCCGTCGCGCGACCATTTCGGGCCGGTGTTGCGTGATTTGCCGTCGCTGAGCAGCGTGACTTTTCCGTCCGCCAGATCGTAGCGGTAGAGCTGGAAAAATTCGCCGCCGCCTGTGTCCTGCGAGAAGAGAAAACAGTCGCCGCTTTTCGGGCGGAACGAACCGCCGGTGGAAGGCTCGCCGGAAAAGGTGAGTTGCTGGCGCGCGCCGCCCGGCATCTTCACGAGATGGATCTGCACGGTGTCCGCAAACCGTGTGTGGATGAGCATCTCGCGCCGGAGCGGATGCCACGCCTGAAATCCCGCGGAACGGAAATCGAGATATCGCCCGACCTCCCGCCGCAGCTCCGGGCCGATGGGCGGCACGCCTTCCACGACGAGATTTTCCGGAACAAGTTGCGCGATGGCGGAGGTGGCGCAGAGGAGCAGAGCAAAACGCATGGCGGGGAGTGAAGAGTTGAGTGTTGAGTGGCGCTTGTGCTGGCACGGGGCGGCGGACGGACTTACCGGGGAATTCTCGAGAGTTGCTGCTTGAAGTCCGGGATCGATCTCTCGATCACGCGCCAGATGATCCCCAAGTCCAGGCCGAAATAAATCGTGAACGATTCGATTGCGCAGTCCAGCGATCTGCGACCACGGCACCGCTGAGTGGCGTGCTTTGAATTCCTCGGGCAGCCAGCGAACGGCCTCGCCGATGATCTCGAGATTGCGGACCACGGCATCGGTCGTCTTTTCGTCCGCGAGGAACTGTTCGCGGCCCATGCTCGCGACGTAGCGCTCGATTCGCTCGATCGCCGTGTCGATGTCCTCGATCAGGAGGTCGGCGTCGCGTTTAGGCATCGATCAATTCGGGCTCGATCCGCTGCCAGAGCGAAGGCTTGATGGCGCGTCGCGACACCAAGTCCACGGGGTGCCCGAGCAGGCTCTCCAGGCGATGAGCCAGCGTGACGAAGCCCAAGCCGATCGACGGTTCGACTTCCACCAGGATGTCCACATCGCTCTGGCCTGGCACGGGCGTTCCTCGGGCGTATGAACCAAAGAGCGCAAGGCGGCGGATGGGAAACTCCGCCTGCAGCGAAGCCTTCGCGCTCCGCAAGCGGGTCAGAATTTCATCGCGAGTGGAAAGCATGTTGCCGAGATCCATTGCGGGCGACTCAAGCACTCGGCTCATGGACGCACAAACGATTACTGATTGAAGGGACCCGCTGGCTGGAGCGCGGCGCTGCTCCTTGTAAGGACTGGCCGATGCGGGTCGCGCTGTCTTCGAGCGTCACTTTCAGCGGCTGGAATAAAGGCGCGGGCATCACCGCCGCGAGCGGCAACGACGCGCTGGCTTATTCTCAAAACATGCCCGCGCTCGAGACCGATGCCAGCAGCGCCGCACGCCGGCCTCCCGAGCGCGCCGGCGAGAGCAGGAAGACGCGGCTCATCGAAACGCGGAACTCGGAATGCGGAACGCGGAAAGCTGACATTCGCGTTCTGCGGCGCCGCAAAAGCGTGCCCGCATTTTCCGGCCCGGGAGCGAATCAGCAACTGGTGAAATCATGAGCAAGAAAACCGAACTCGATGTCGCGGGCAGGAAACTCATGGTCTCCAATCTCGACAAAGTGCTGTATCCGGAGGCGGGGTTTACGAAGGCGCAGGTCATCGACTATTACATTCGCATCGCGCCCGTGCTCCTGCCGCATCTCAAGAACCGGCCCATCACTCTCAAGCGTTATCCCGACGGCGTGGAGGGATTTTTTTTCTACGAAAAGCAATGCCCGTCGCATCGGCCCGCGTGGATCAAGACCGCTGCCGTGCCGAGCCGGCGGCGGGAGGAAATAAACTACTGCTTGATGGACGGTCTGCCCGCGCTGGTGTGGGCCGCAAATCTCGCCGATCTCGAACTGCACACCTTTCTGCACCGCGCGCCCGCCATCACGCGGCCCACGGCGCTGGCCTTCGATCTCGATCCCGGGCCGCCCGCCGATATCGTTCTGTGTTGCCAGGTTGCACTGTGGATCAAGGGGGTCCTCGACGGGATGGGGCTGGAGAGTTTTCCGAAAACGTCGGGCTCGAAAGGGCTGCAACTTTTCGTGCCGCTCAACACCGCGACGAGCTACGAGAAGACCAAGCCATTTGCGCGCGAGCTGGCCGAGCGCATGGAGCGGGAGCATCCCGGCGTCGTCGTCTCGCGGATGCAGAAGAAGGTGCGCGGAGGCAAGGTGCTCATCGACTGGAGTCAGAACGATGAGCACAAGACGACCGTCAACGTGTACTCGCTGCGGGCCAAGGCGCGGCCCACCGTGTCCGCGCCGGTCGCTTGGAAAGAGGTCGCGCTGACGGCGAAAAAGCGCGACGCGCAGCGGCTGGTTTTTGAGAGCGATGCAGTGCTGCGCCGGGTCGAGAAGGATGGCGATCTTTTCGAGCCGGTACTGCGGCTCAAGCAGCGGCTGCCGACCTCGTGAGCAAGGAGAGGCGACACTCCTGTCGCCTCTCCTTGGCGGTGATTTGAATTTGGAATTTCCTCTTCCCGCGCGAATCCTCGCCGACCGTGTCCCGCCCGCAGCGCATCGAGCTCCTCGTCTTCAGCATCACCTTCCTTGCCTTTGCCTGGTTCCATCAAGGCGGTGGGTGGAATCAGAATTCACGCTTCGCCGAAGTGCGCGCGATGGTCGAGGAGGGCCGCTGCGCGCTCGACGATTTCCTCATCTACCGGCGCGATCCGGTGGATGGCGATCTGCGCCGCGTGCCGATGTGGCACGCGGAATACGAGATCGACGGCAAGCGCCACCGGCTCGCATGGGTGGACATGGTGTGGACTCTTTTCCCGGTGAACGATGCGCCGGCCGCGGAAGGCGTGACGCTCGAGCCGATGATCGAACTGTGCGCTTCCGGCGACATCGGCTACGTGCCGGCGACGGGCCACTTTCATCCCAATAAACCGCCGGGCACCTCCTTCCTCGCGCTGCCGGGCTACTGGGCGATCTACCACATCGAGCGCTTGTGCGGGCTCAATCCCGACTCGTGGTGGACGCTCACCATCAATGCGTGGCTCACCACCGTCTGCTCGGTGGGGTTGCTCTCGGCGCTGGGCTGCGTGCTCTTCTTCCGGCTCGCGCGCGATCTCGCCGGCGGAGCTTGCACGCCGGCGGCCGCGGCCACGCTCGCGTTTGCATTTGGCACCACCTTCTTTCCGTTCGGCACGCTGCTCTTCGATCACAATTTCACGGCGGTGCTGCTGCTCGCGGCGTTGTATTTTTGCCGGCGACTCCGGCAGACGCGCGCGGCGGATGGCGCGGTGCTCGCGGGTCTGTGCGCCGGGTTCGCGGCGATCACCAATTACATCGCCGCGATCGCGGTGATTTTCCTCGGCCTCTACGCGCTGCTCGCCACGCGACGGGGGCGCTGGAACTGGCCAGCAGCCTCATTCTACAGCCTTGGCGTGCTGCCGCCGCTGCTGCTCATCTGCTGGTATAATGCGGTGAACTTTGGCTCGCCCTTCAAGCTGGCAAATGACTTTCAGAACCCCCTCTTCAAGGATCCCAACGGCGTGCTCGGGATGTTTCGGATGCTGCGCTCGTCGGAAGATTTCGTGCAGCTCGCCTACGTCTCGGCGCTCATCACGCTCTCGCCTTATCGCGGCGTCTTCTGCCTCTCGCCGGTCTTGCTGCTCGGCGTGTGGGGGCTTGTGGTGTGGTTGCGCGAGCGCACGCATGTGGCCGAAGCGCGGCTCTGCATCGCGGTCTTCGGCTTCTTCTTTCTCGTGAATGTGTGCTTCAACGGCTACCACGGCGGCTTCTCGGCGGGGCCGCGCTACCTCATCCCGGGGCTGCCATTTCTCGCGCTGCCGCTGGTGGTCGCCTTCACACGGAAGCGCGGGCTGGCTGCCGTGCTCGCTCTCTTGTCGGTGGTCCAGCAATTCCTGCTCACCGCCACCGACGCGCAGAATCCGCTGGCCGTGGGCGGCCACGCGCGCAACGACCGGAAGCAGGATTTTTTCAACAGCCTGGTGCTCGATTATGCGTGGCCGCTCTTCGCGCACGAGCGCGCGTGGCCCATGCTCGATCAGTTGCTCGCCAAGCATCTCGAGAAAGAACGCGAACGTCTCGCCGCCACCGGCGCCACGCCCCGCGACGTCGAGCAGCAGCTCACGCAACTCGAGCGCGAACTGCGCGAGGGTCTGCGCCGCGGCGAGGCGAGCCCCTTCCTGCTCGGCGCCATCGAGGGTCCGGTGAGC
Organism: Chthoniobacterales bacterium; assembly: GCA_038238555.1. GTDB lineage: Bacteria > Verrucomicrobiota > Verrucomicrobiia > Chthoniobacterales > Chthoniobacteraceae > JANNXQ01. Next base: position 16,003 of record JBBRXP010000086.1, read on the forward strand.
GTGAACCCGATCGGCGTCTTCGAGGGTTTGCTCGATTTCCGGCACTATCCCCCGCACAGCTTCCAGACGCGCTGGGCGTCTTTCAATGTGGGCGAATTTCTGTGGCCGCAGACGCGCCGCAGCCTGCTGCCGCTCGTCGTGATGTGCGCCGCGCTCAGCGCGTGGCTGCTGCTGGAAGCGCGGCGCAAGGATGTCGCTCCGCAAATGCGCGCGTGACACCCACCGCGAGAACATTATTTTTCCCGGCTCCGCACAACCCACCTCGCACACATGAACACTCCCCGCTCTTCTCACTCCGCTCTCACTCGCCGCCGTTTTCTCGGCGCCACTTCCGCCGCGCTCGGCGCGCTGAGCGTCGAACGCTTTGCTCACGGCGCAAGCGGCGGCGGGCCGATCAAGCTCGCGATGGTCGGTGGCGGCGGGCGCGGCTCGGGCGCGGCCAATCAAGCGCTCAATTCCGGCCAGAACGTGCAGCTCGTCGCCATCGCCGAACTTTTCCAGGACAAGGCGGAGACTGCCGTCAAGAATCTCGCCGCGCAAAATCCCGGCAAGGTCGATGTGTCGCCGGGCAATATTTTTCTCGGCTTCGAGGCTTACAAATCGGCCATCGCCGCGTGCGACGTGGTCATCCTCGCCACGCCGTGCACCTTCCGCCCGATGATGTTTGAAGAGGCGGTACGGCAGGGGAAAAACGTCTTCATGGAAAAACCCGTGGCCGTGGATGCGCCGGGCGTGCGCCGCGTGCTCGCCGCCGCGGAGGAGGCGAAAAAGAAAAATCTGAAAGTCGGCGTCGGCCTCCAGCGCCGGCACAAGAAGGGTTACATAGAGACCGTAAAGCGCGTGCAAGACGGCGCCGTCGGGCGGCAAATGTACTACCGCATTTTTTGGGACATGGGCACCGCGCGCGCCATGATTCCCCGCAAGCCCGAGTGGAACGAACTCGAGTATCAACTCCACAACCAATTCTACTTTGCGTGGCAGTGCGGCGACATCCCCGTCGATATGGGCCTGCACAACCTCGACGTCATCAATTGGATCAAAGGCCAATACCCCATCCTCGTCCGCGCCATGTGCGGCGCCGAAGTGCGCAAAGGCCCGGGCGCCGGCGCCATCATGGACCACTTCGCCATCGAGTGGGAATACGCCGACGGCACGCGCCTCTTCGGCCAGAACCGGCAGATCCCCGGCTGCTGGAATTCCGTCTCCGAGCACGCGCACGGCACCGATGGCGCGGTCGAAATGATCAACGACCGAAACACGTTTGTCATCACCGGCAAGAACGCCTGGCGCTGGCAGGAGGAGAAGCCCGTCGATCCTTATCTCCAGGAACACATCGACCTCTTCGAGGCGATCGTAAAAGACACGCCTTACAACGAAGCCGAGCGCGGCGCGCGCAGCACGCTCGGCGCGATCATGGCCCGCATGGCCGGCTACAGCGGCAAAGAGATCACCTTGGAAGACGCGATGAAAAGCGAACGCCGCATGGCTCCGGATGTGAAGAGCCTGCAAGACCCCCCGCCCGTGATGCCCGATGAGACCGGCGCCTATCCTCACCCCATCCCCGGCGTGAGCGAACCCGTGTGATAGGTTCGCGGCTTGGCTTAGCCCGACACGGCCAGCGTCTTGAGATCCGCCCGTTGCGTCTCGTAGCTGGTGTCGAAGGCCAGCACTTTTTCATCCGGCGCGCGGTGCTGCGTGCGGCACCAGTCGAGGTACACATCCGGCCACCAATTGCGGTGCGCGGTGAGCCCTTCCTCGCGCCATTGCCGCCAGCCGATGAGCACCTTTGACCAAGCGCGGTCGCCCCAGTCGAGGGCTTCTTTTGGGTTCTCAAACTGCGACACATACCAGTCGCGACCCACCCGGGCGTGGAGCACTTCGTCGGCCCAGTCGTAATCTTGAAAAAGCGTCGAGAGCGTGCTGTGCGCGGCCTGCGCGGTCTCCCACTCAAAGCGTTTGCCGGTCTTCGGCATGAGGCCTTGCTCGATGAAGTAGAGCACGCCGTGGCGCTCCTTGGCGGTGAGCTGCGTGTTGAGCCCGAGCGACCAGGTGAAGTTCACCATCACCTCGCGCCAATCCACCCCGAGGCTCACAAAGCCCACCTCGCCGAGCATCGCGTGCCGCGCCTCGTCCCAGAGCTGGCGGGTCATGTCGCGGTAGTAGCCCCACGGTTTGCCGCGCGTCTCGGTGATGATCGAGGCCATCATCTCCGGCACGTCGATTTCGCGCAGCCGCTTGTAAAACATCATCAACACCTTTGGCTCCGGCGGCTGCTCCGGGTCGTAGAGAAACACCTCGGCGTTCACACCCATATTGTAGGGATCGGAAAAGCGCGCATCGCGCCGCGGCACGCCGTCATAGACAAATGGCTGCGCGCTGTAGCGGCGCCCAAACGGGTTGTCGAGCGTCTCGTCCATTCCGTCGATCCCTCCGGCAGCGCTCAGGCACGCGGAAAGAAATAGTTCCCAATTCGCTTCCGCCCCTTGCGCGCTCCAGTCCGGCATTTCGAGCGCACACCGCGCGCAATCGCCCCAATCGCGCATATCTTCTACTTCGATCCCCGCAAAGCGGCAGAGACGAATACTTGGCTGATCCGCGAGCGGATTGGTGTCCGCGCGATGCCGGATAAGCGCCTTTTCTAAACTTGGAAGCGCCCAACCGTAGATGCCTTCAATTAGATGTTCCGTCGTCGGCGCGGCGAGGATTTCATCGAAAAAAATCGCGAGGTTTTCATCCGGCATCGCCTCGAGCCCGAGCGGCGGCTCGCGCATTTCGCCCACGCGCTGCCGCAGCGCAGCCACATGTTCGGCGCAGTAATATGCGTGCAGCGAGAAGACCATCTTCAACTCGTAGATCGGCTCCGAGGTGAGCCGCGCGAGGAAAATCTCGTGCAGCCGTTTGAACGCGTAATGGTAGCGCTTGAGCCGGCGCACGCACTCTTCGACAGAAAGCCCGGGCTTCTGCGCTTCCTCAAAAGTGGCAAGGCCCGCCAACGCAGGCAGACCGTGGAGCGGTTGGTAGTTCATAGGTGCGGCCATGTCTGACGCCGGAGCGCGGACGGCACCGTCCGCCGCATCCTGTGCGGAGAGGCTGGCGGACGAGGCCGACCGCGCTCCTCGGCGAGGGCGAGCCAGCCGCGCCGCCCACGCATACACCGCCTGCAAGTCAGTGCGTTCGAGGTCTTCGTAGTCGTTCAGAATTTCCTGCTCCGTCATCCCGCTGCTCAATCGCTCGAGCACAAATTCCACTGGATAGTGCAGCCCGCGGATGCACGGTCTGCCGTTGCAGATGGCTGAGGAAACCGTGATGCGCGATAACAATTCCTGCTCGTTCATGTGGTGCAGTATGCCCGTCGCCCGCGGTTGATTCAACTCTATGCGGCGGCGTCGGCGGGCGCCTTTTCCTGCGCCGCTGGCTGCCGCGCTTGCAGGTTGCCGATGCGGTAATTTTCGCGGCCAAAAGCTTCCAGAAGCTCGCTGTAAGTCGGCGTAAGATAGCCCGAAGACCAAGTGTGGAAGCCGATCGCCGCGCGCAGCGGGTGGCACACGCAGAGGAGCCACTGCCATGTGCCCTCGGGATTTTCCGCCATGTCGATGAGCGTGGCCAGGTCGCGGCTTTCCTCCGGCACCACGTGCGCTTCGAGCACCACGCCAAAGGCAAAGCCGCGCCACCACCGCATCTTGTAAATCTCGAAGACATGATCGCGCACGACCGCGAAAATCTGGTCCGGGTTCAGCGCCTCGAGCGCGGTGCGCCAGTGGATGACTCCGCGGTGGATGTTCCAGGTCTTGTGCTCCCAACTCATGCGGCCGCTCTTTTCATCGAGAGCGATGCGACGCAGTTTTTTCTCGAGGATCGGTTCGACGAAATCCATCCGCTATTCTGGCTTGGGTTCGCGGCTAAGCAAGGCGGCGAGCGCCTCGCGCGGCGAAGTGGAGCCGTCGAGCAGCGCGCGCATTTGGTCGATGATGGGCGTCTCGATGCCGAGCCGGCGCGCGCACTCTTGCGCGCTGTAAGTGGTCGGCACGCCCTCCGCGACCATCTGCATGGATGCGCCGATTGCGGCCAGCGATTCGCCGCGCCCGAGCCGCTCGCCCACTCCGCGATTGCGGCTGTGCTGGGAGAAGCACGTGACCATCAAGTCGCCGATGCCGCTCAGTCCGTGGAAGGTCTCGCGCCGTCCGCCGAGCGCCACGCCCAGGCGCACCATCTCGGCCAGCGCGCGTGTCACCAGCGCGGCCTTGGTGTTGTCGCCGAGGCCCAGCCCGTCGCTCACGCCCGCGGCGAGCGCGAAGATATTTTTGAGCGCGCCGCCGAGCTCGATGCCCGCGATGTCTTCATTGGTGTAAGCGCGAAAAAAGCGCGTGGTGAAAGCTTGCTGGAGCCGCTGCGCCACCGCGCCGTCCGTCGCGCCGATCGCCACCGCCGTGGGCGCCTGCCGCGCCACTTCCTCCGCGTGACTCGGCCCCGAGAGCGCCGCCACCGCGTGATTCGGAAAGAACTCCGCGACGATCTCGCTCATGCGTTTGCCCGTGCCGCGCTCCACGCCCTTGGTGCAGGAGAGCAGCACCGCATCCGCGCGCAGCGCCACCGCCGAGAGCCGCGCCGCCACTTCACGCGTGGCCTTGGAAGGAGTCACGAGCACGAGGAGATCGCAGCGCGCGAGATCGTCGAGCGCGCTGGTAAAGCCGAAGCCCTCCGGCAACGCGACGCCCGGGAGATAGCTCACGTTCTCGCGCCGCTCGCGGATGGTGGCGATCTCCGCCGCGTCGTGTCCCCACAGCGTGATAGCGAATTTATTTTCGCGCAGCAGCAACGCGAGCGCCGTGCCCCAACCGCCCGCGCCGACGATGCCGATGTGGGTGAAGCTCATGCGGGGTTAATGACGAATGACGAATGACGAATGACGAACGATCCCGCCATGCGAGAACCAATGACCAATGATCGCGTGATGCGCGAGCAAATCACGGATCAACCAATCACCAATCATTTGCCGGCATTTCGCGTAGGTTGGAAATGTTTCGCCGTTCCTCATTCGTCGCAGGATGCGATCGCTGCGTGCAGCTCTCCACTCATCTTGCCAGCGCCAGCCGCAGCGACTCCACCCACGCGGCAAAGTCCTGCATCTCCGCCTGCGTGGGCGGATCGCTAAATGCCCCCGCATACATCGGCGAGGCTTGCCAAAAGACTGGCTGGCAGATTCACGCCTGGTGTTTGATGGGCAATCACTTTCATCTGGTAGTCGAGACGCCGCAGGCAAATCTGGTGGCGGGCATGAAGTGGCTCTTGGGAACCTTTACCATGCGCTTCAATCGGCGCCATCGTCTCAGCGGCCATCTCTTTGGCGGACGCTACAAGGCGCAGCACATCGACGAACGCAGCGGGGCCTACCTTCTGACGGCATGTCATTACGTCCACCTCAATCCCGCCCGCGCTCGGCTGCTGGCGCCGGGGGAACCTCTCGAGAACTAGAAATGGAGCAGCTACCCGGCCTACTTGCGCCCGGCTATGCGAACGGCGTGGCTGAGAGTGGATCGACTCCTGGGCGAGCATGGGTTCGAGGAGGATGACGCGCAGAGCCGCAACCTCCTGGCGCGGCACATCGAGGGGATGCGATTGGAAGCAGAGGGCGATGTGCCGGCCCTCAAGCGGGGCTGGCGCCACGGGGCCGAAGACTTCGTGCAGTACTTGACCCAAAAGCTGGGACGGCTCGGCAGCGCCGGCGAGCGAGCCTGCGAACGCACCGAGACCGACGAGCAACTGGCGCTGCGGATAATGCGCGAGGACTTGGCTCGATACCAATTGGAGGAGGCCGCATTGGCAGGGTTGCCCAAGGCGGATGAAAGGAAGCTATCCATCGCGCGCAAACTGCGGCAACACACCCCGATGACGCGGCGATGGATCGCAACCCGCTTGCAGATTGGCAGCGCGAGTTATCTCTCCGCATTATTGGCCTCCGCCAGTGACGAAAGTATGCTTTGACCCCTTCCACCTTCCCCGCGTGTTACTCCCAAAAGGAATAAAGAGTTCGGCGGGCGCATCCGCTCCCAGCACCTCGCCGGGGAAGTCAGCCCAGTTTCCCAAATCAAAAGAATACTGAATGTGGTAGATAATGCCGGCCCGCGCCCACCAAGAAAGGGTCTGCCATTCGTGCTATTCGGGTCAAAGCTTACTTTCGACACAGATCGAATCCCGATCGATAGATCGGGTTATAATTGTCTACCTTGGTAGTGCTAAGGAGAGGCAAGAATAATATCTGCACATGAAGTTGTGACGAAAGTAAGCTTTGACCCCTTCCCACTTCCCTTTTCATGTACCATTTGTCCTTTGCGCCGGCATCGTATCGGGCCTCCCATCGCGAGTCAAACTCATTGAATCCGAAAGGCCAGTCTTGCGCTTGTAGGAACTGTTCAATCCTGTTGTGCGGTGTTCCTACTGGCAAATTAGATTCAACAAACGTTTTCAATTCCTTATCGGTCATCGGACGGTTTCCTTTTACGTGACACGACACTCCCATGCAACAGCAGATAACACATAAAACTTGTAATAAACCCGACTTCATTTAATCGGGTGTGCCGCGGTTTGCTGAGAGGGCGCTGGAAAGCCACCGGAGTTGCCGGCAACAGGGTCAAATGTACTTACGTTAAATGGCTTGTACGGTAATTGTGCCGACGCTTGCCCTTTGCCGAATCCAGGTGCAGAGAATTCTGGGCTCGGGCGAACGAATCCAAGGCTTTGAATAAATGTCCCGGTATAAGAGTGCGCGGATTCACAGACTAAGTGCAACACGGCGATCATGGTGGGAGGAAGAGGAAGAAGGTCTGGAATGGGGTGGAACTCTGGCAGGAGGATGGCGATGAAATACCAACAACTCCAATGCCGAAGAGCGGAGCGTCCTGGCAGCGCTGCGGAGCGTTGGACTGAGCAACGCGGAAATCGCGCGGGAGCTTGGAAGGCACCGGAGCACCGTAGGGCGGGAGTTGGAGCGCAACGCGGCCCCGCATGACGGGTGGTATCGCTCGAAGCGGGCGCATCAGCGGGCGCACGCGCGGCGCTCGCGGCGCAACAGCCAGTTTGGGCAAGAGGACTGCGGTCGCGTGTGGAAGAGTAGCTGAGGGAAGAATGGAGCCCCGAACAAGTGTCCGGGCACCTGGCTCTGAGCAAGGAACTGGCGATCAGCCATGAGACGATCTACCGGCACGTCTGGCGGGACATAGAAAGCCGGCGGCACTCTCCACGCGCATCTGCGTGGTGCCCGCAAGCAGTGTCGGAAGCGGTATGGGCGCTACGACAGCCGCGGGCGCTTGGCTGGGAAGCGGATGATCGGCGTGCGTCCGGCAGTGGTGGAGCGCAGGAAGCGGATCGGAGATTGGGAGATCGACACGATGATGGGAGAAAGTCTCGGGGAGAGGGGCGACTGCATCCTGACCTTGGTGGAGCGCAAGAGCGGCTACGTGCTCATCGGGAAACTCAAGGCCCGAACGGCGGCCGAAGCCAACCGGGCGCTGCTGGAGTTGCTGGCGCGGCACCCCAGGCGTGTAAAAATGATCACGGCGGACAATGGCACCGGGTTCCACTGGTATGGG
>JBBRXP010000087.1:0-23539 GCA_038238555.1 Chthoniobacterales bacterium
CGCGGGGCGTCTGCCACGGCACGGACCAGGTCGGCGCGTCATCGTAACCGCCATGGTAGATCTTGCCCATGCCCTGGACGAAGTAGCCGTTGTTCTTGAAGTGCTGCCCCAGCGTCACGACATCCGGGAGCGCGGCGCGGAAGTGCGTGACGAGATCCCACACCTTTGTGGTATCGGGCCGCGTGCCGGTGAGCAGGCTCGAGCGCGACGGCGAGCAGACCGCCTGCTGGCAATACGCGCGATCGAAGACCAGGCCGGTCTTAGCGAGCCGGTCGAGATTCGGCGAATGCACGTAGCTCGCTCCGTAAGCGCCAAACTCGGGACGCAGATCGTCCACGGCGAAAAAGAGCACGTTGAATTTTTTCTCCGCCGCGATGCCGGTGGCGGCGAGGCAGAGAAGGGCGACGAGTGAGGAGGGGAGTTTCATGGATGTGTTTTTAGCGCGACATCGGCGCTGGTGACGAGACGGATGCAGCGCCGCGCGAGGATTTCGCGCAAGAGAGTGGGGTCGAGCTCGGCGGGCTCGGCGCCGGGGTGAAAGTAAATCTCGGTCGTGCCCTCGCCCACACTCTCGAGCAGGCGGGCGAGGACGGGCGTCGTCATGCGGCCCGTGTCGCGGAGGCCGTGCATGCGGTCGGCGAAAGCGATGCCGCGGGCGCGAAGCCGCGGCATCGCGTGCTGGCTGAGGCGGCGGAAAATCCACGGCAACACCGCGGCACCCGGCTCGCAGACGAGACGCACAAAACGGAATCCAAACTCCGCCGCAATCGGCAGGGTGAGACGCAGGACGGTGGGATGCAGGTGCAGATGCGCGTGGCCATCCCAGTAACTCGGCGGCAGGCCCAGCGCACGGAAGCGCTCGAACTGGGCGCGGATTTCGGCGCGCAACGGCGCCTCCCATTTCCGCTGAAAAAAATAACGCACTCCGGCGCGCGCAGGGCTGGGAATCAAGCGCCCATCGGCATCCGCGCAAAGCGTGAGGTGCATGCCGACGCAGAGAGCCGGATTGCGACGCGCGATGCGCACGGCCTCGCCGGCGTGCGGCTCAGCCACCATGAGGCTCGCCTGCGTGACCAGGCCCGCCCGGTGCAGACGCTCGGTGGCCTCGTTGACCGCAACGTTGCGGCCGAAGTCGTCCGCGGTGAGGAGGAGGTGTTTCACGGCTGGGAATGAAAGGACGGAAAGGACCGAGGGACACAAAGGACAACGAGCCTTTTCTCGTGGCCCTTCTGTCCTTTCTGTCTTCTAACGAATGATGAACGAAGCCGCCTCAGTGTTCGCCGGGCTTGCGCTGCTGAGCCTTCCGTATTTCTGGATGTCACTCGTTTACGTCGAGCGCTGGCTGCGCGAGGCGCGCACCTTTCCGGCGAGCGACGCGCCGCTGCCGCCGATCAGCTTTTTGCGCCCGATCAAGAGGGGCGTGCCGGAGCTTCGAGGAAAGCTGGAGCTGCTCGTGCGCTCGGCGCGCGCGGGCGATCAAATCGTCTTCGGCGCAGACGCGGGCTCCGCCGAGGCCGAGTGCTGCGACGGGGTGCGCGCGCAATTTTCCGAGCGCGACATCGTGGTGGTGCGCTGCGCGCCGGGCGCGGCGGTGAATCCGAAAATCTCGAAGCTTGTACAAATGGAAGCGCACGCGCGGCACGAGCACTGGCTGCTCAGCGACAGCGAGACGCTGCTCGATGCGCGATTCCTCGAAGCGTTCCGCCGCGAGTGGACGCACTGCGATGTGCTCACGGCGGCGTATCGCTTCCGCCATCTCGACACGTGGCCGCAGCGGCTCGACGCGGCGGCGGTGCTGCTCACGCTGTGGCCTGGGCTGGCTTTCCTGCGGGCGCGCGGCTCGGTCCGTTTCACGCTCGGCGCTTGCACGGCGCTGCGGCGCGGCGATCTCGCTGCTCTCGGCGGATGGAAAATCTTTGGCTACGAACTCGCGGAGGACAACCGTCTCGGAGTCGCGCTCGCAGCGGCGGGGAAGACGGTGCGGCTGAGCGCGCACGTCGCCACACTCGATAGCGATGCGCTCGGCTGGCGCGATTACTGGCGCCATCAACGCCGCGTGGCGGTGACGTATCGCGCGGCAAATCCCGCGGGCTTTGCCGGCATGGTGCTGGTGAATGGCGAGGCGTGGTGCGTGCTCATCGTTCTGCTCGGACCCTCGCGTGCACTGGGCGTGGCGCTGGGTTGCGCGATCCTGACGTTGCGAATCCTTGCGGCGCGGCGGATGGCGCGGTTGCTGGATTTTCCCGTGCCGCGGCTCGCGGCCGTGGTGGCCGTTTCGCGCGTGGTCGAGACGGCGTGCTGGTGTGCGAGCTGGTTTACGCGGTCCGTGTGGTGGAGCGGCCAGCGGTGGCGCATGAGTTTTCGCGGAAGGCTCGCCGCATCTTGACGCTCACTCGCCGCGCCCTACTCTCCCCGGCTTCGTTCCCCAAAAAAATCCCCGCTCATGAATCACGCCTTCATCGAACCGCTCGAGACCCGCATCGCCCCGGCCACGCTCTCCATCGCATCGCCCGCGGGGATCAAGGAAGGCGACAGCGGCGCGACCGATCTCACGTTTCTCGTCACGCTCACGAGCGACGCCACGAGCGAGGTCACAGTTCACTTTTCCACTGCGGACGGCACAGCCACGACCGCGGACAACGACTTCACGCCCGCCACCGGCACGCTCACCTTCGCGCTCGGGGAGAGGAGCAAGGAAATCAAAGTGCCCATCGTGGGGGACACGAATGTCGAGCCGCACGAGACCTTCAAGGTGATGCTCGACACGCCGACTGGCGACGACGTGACCCTCGGAATCGCCACCGCCACGGGCACGATCCTCAACGACGACATTCCGAAAATTTTCATCGACGATCCGACCATCGTGGAAGGCGACTCCGGCACGAGCGACCTGGTTTTTCACGTCACGCTTTCCGCGGCCAGCGCCGAGAGCATCACCGTGGATTTCGCGACCGCCGATGGCACAGCGAAGATCGGCGGGCTCTTTCCGGATTATGTGACCAAGGCTGGCGCGCTCACCTTCGCGCCCGGCGAGACGAGTAAGACCATCGCGGTCGCGATCCTCGGCGACACGTTCAAGGAAGCGGATAACGACACATTCTTCGTGAACTTGAGCGGCGCGGTGAATGGGTTCCTCAGCGATGTGCAGGGCGTGGGCACCATCGCGAACGGCGCGGATGACGTGGTCGGAATCAAAGTGAGCGACGCGGCCACCGTCGAGGGCGACAATCCGAACATTAACCAGGCGAACCGGGCGATCTTCCAAGTCGAGCTGTCCGACAAGACCGCGAGCGCGGTGACTTTCACTTCTTCGACGCGCAACGGCACTGCGATCAAGGGCGACGATTATCAAGAGAACACCGGCGTGAACACGATCGCGGCCGGACGAACCGATTTCATGCTGATGGTGCCGATCCGCGGGGATGCGGCGTTTGAGGCCACGGAAAGTTTCTTCGTGGATCTGTCGAATTTCTCGGCCAACGTCACGCCCGTCGGGACCGATGCCGGCGGCGTGCTGCACGCGCGCGGGACCATTTACAACGATGACGTTCAATCGCTCGCCGGCGGGCGCACCGTGCAGTGGATCGATGTGGATGGCGATCTCGTCACCTTGAAGATCAGCAAGGGCTCGCTCAACACGCTGGGGCTGGTGCCGGCGGGTTCCGTGGGAGGCAGGCACTTGGAAACGCTCGATCTTTTTGCACAGCGCGGCGGCGTTGGACAATTTGCGGGCGCGTCGATTTCCATCGTCGCCGAGAAGCAGCCGGGTTTTCCGGGAGTGAGCGACGGGCGCGTGGATGTGGGCCAGATCATTTCGGCGGTGATCTTGCAGACCGAACTGCAATTTATCGGCGTCGATCTCGGCGTGGTGACAGTCGATGGCGACCTCGGCCGCATCGTCGCGGGCGACGTCTTTTCCACGCCGGCCATCGCGCGGCTCGATGTCTTTTCGCTCGGCGCGAAGAGCTCGCCCAACGGCGTGGAGAGCGACGTCCTCGGGCCCATCGGCTCGGTGCACGTGGCCAGCACGCTCGAAGGTTACCTGCACGTGATTGGCCAGGAGTTTGGACGCATCGGCACGCTGCGGGTGGATGGCGCGATCAAAGGCGGCGCCGACCCCAACTCCGGCTCGGTCGCGGTGACCGGCCGCATCGGCACGGTGATCGTGAAAGACATTCTCGGCGGCGATGGCGTGGTTTCGGGCGGACTCTTCGGAAATTCAAACACGGGCGGGAGCATCGGCAATGTGACCGTCACCGGCTCCATCGTCGGCGGCGCGGGCGGGCTCTCAGGCAAGATCACTGCGCCGCGCATCGGCAATGTGACGGTGGCTGGAGATGTGCGCGGCGGCACGGGAATTTTCTCCGGCGGTATCGGATTGGATGCTCTCGCCACGGTGCGGGATGCATCCAATAACCCCATCGCGATCCTCGGCGCCACGGGATCGCTTGGCGCGGTGAAGATTGGAGGAAACCTCGTGGGCAGCACGGGCGACGATTCGGGGAAGATCGGCAGCGGAGGAAATCTCTCGAGCGCCACAGTGCTCGGCTCGGTGATCGGCGGCACCGGCAATGGCGCGGGCGGCATCGCGGTGGTCGGAGCACTCGGCCGGCTCGACGTGCGCGGCGATGTCGAAGGCGGAGACGCACCCACGGGACAGACGCTGAATCTCTCGGGCTTCGTCGCCGCCGGCAGCATCGCGAGTGGGACGATCGGCCGCGATCTCAAGGCGGGAGTCAATCACGGCGACGGCATTTCCAACAGCGGCGTGGTCCGCACCGGCGCGCTCGGTGCGCTCCTCATCGGAGGCGACGTCAAGGGATCGGCGGCAAATCCCGCGATCATCTCTGCGATCGGAAACATCAAGAGCGTAGTCATCAAAGGCGCGGTCAACTTTGCCGAAATCCTGGCGGGGTATAACAACGCGACCGCCTTCGATTCACCCGTGGGCTTCCGTGGCGCGGCGGTGAATCCCGATGCGCAGATCGGCTCGGTTGTCATTGAGAAGAGCGTGTTCGGCTTGAACATCGTGGCCGGCGCCTCCGCCGGAACGGGCGGACGCTTTGGCGACGCGACGGATGTGCTGAGCGGCGGTGCGAACTCCCCGAGAATCCTCTCGCAGATCGCGAGCGTCATTTTCAAAGGAGCCATCCTACCGAACGACGCGAGCTTCGGCATCGTGGCGCAATCCATCGTGTCGGCGAAGGTCGGGCCCACGCCGGTGCCGCTCGCCCGAGGCCCGGGCAATGACTCGAGCGTCGCGATCGGCGGGGTTACGAATTTCCGCGCGGTCGAACTGCATGTGTGACCTTCGCGGCGAGGCGCTGGCTCGCCCGCCCACCGTCCACTCTATTCCCCTCCGCCACCTCGGCGGGCACTTCCTGCGACGAGGGCGCAGCAGCTACGACAAAAAACGCGCTTGCCAACCACCGCCGGCCACGCAGAGTTCGGGACGCAGCGCGGGTATAGCTTAGTGGTAAAGCGCCAGCCTTCCAAGCTGGCCAGGAGGGTTCGATTCCCTCTACCCGCTGCGTTGCGTGAAATTTTCCGAGGCTTGCTTCTCACGCGGCGACCGAATAATTCCGAGGCCCCACGGGCTTCCCATCACGGGTGCCGCCTCCGAAAAAATCACGCGCTCGCCATTCATGATTTGCCACCGGCACTGGATCGCCATTCTGCTTGCCGGCGCGGCGCCGGTGGAAATTTCGCGAGCGCAAAATCCCACGCCCCCCTCGGGAGTTCCGGGCAGTTCAGCCTCCTCGACCAGCGCCCTGGGCAGCGCGCCGCCCGAGGCTGCGGCGGGCAGCACGTCGGGCGGAGCCACATCCGCTTTTGGCACTCCGCCCAGCGGCAGCGCCGGCAGCACGGGAGCCGAGCCAGAGAAGCCGCCCGCCGCGCCCGCCGAGAACGCCACGGAGGGCGGCCGCCCCCCCCCTGAGCAGCCCTCCTTCACGCTGCCCGGATTTTACGGCCGCTCTTCGGGCATCATCGCGCTGGGGCAGGGCAAGTTTGCGGCCCCGCGTTTCCACTTCAGCGCGTCGCTGTCGCTGGGCTTCGACGACAATGTTTTTCAAACGCCGACCAACGGCGGGGGCACGCCGGACCGCACATTCGATGTGCCCGTCTCGGCCGCGGTGCCCGCGCGCGAGGTGCAGGTGCTGGTGGATCAATCGGGCGCGGTCGTGAGTCTTCCGGTCCGGTCCACGCAGCCTTTTGTGATCCGCACCGTGACGGTGCCCGCGATCCCGGCAGTGACGCGCAGAATCGTGGTTCCCGGCATCCCAAAGCAATCGCGCCAGAGCAGCCTTATCGAGCGGGTGAGCACTTTCGGACAGGTGCTCTTTGGAACGCGCCGGTCGGTCTTTTCCCTCGATCTGCGGCTCAGCGGCGAGAACACCGACGCCAAGCCGCAGGGGCAGCCGGAATACTCCGGCAGCATCGCTTTCCAGTACGGTTACAAGATCACGCCGCGCCTGCAGTTCTCCGCCCGCGCCGATATTGCGCGGCTCACGCAACCCGACTTCTCGCGGCCCGATACTCCCACGCGGCTCGGCGGCGGAGCGTTTTACACCGGATTGGTGAAGGTGGATCTCGCTTACCGTTGGACGCCGCGCATCACCACAGACTTGAGTCTGGGGCTCAACGGGGTCTCCTTTGACAATGTCGCGAGCCAGGTCGGCAATTATCTGGCGACCACCACTGGTCTCGAAGTGCGCTATCTCAAGTCCCCGCGCTTCACACTCCTGGGCGAGGGCCGCTACCAGTTCGTGCGGTATCAGGATAATGCCCCCGTGGACTCCCACACCCTCTTCCTGCTCGTGGGCGCCGAGACCACTCTCAGCCAGCGGCTTCGCGGCAGCGTGCGCATCGGCGGCTCCTACCGGACTTACGAACTGAGCGGAGAGACCAGCTTCACGCCATCGTTGGAAATGGATCTCACTTACCGGCTGGGCCGCATCTCGGTGCTGCAATGGTCGAACCGTTACGGGTTTGAAGAAACTCCCGAGGCGAACACGAAGTCGGTGAGCTTTCGCTCGGGCCTCACTTATCTCCATTTCTTCGGCCCACGCTTGCGGGGCACCGGCTCGATTAACTACGTGCACAACTCCTCTTCCAATAATCTCACCAGTGGCTCGATCAACGACGACAGCTTCGAGTTGACGCTCGGCTTCGAGTATTCGATTTCCCGGCGCTGGAGAGCCACGGGCACCTACAGCTTCTCGACCGCCTTCTCCTCCAATGCCGACGCCAATTACTACCGCAACCGGATGTTCCTCGGCTTGGATTACGAATTTTGAACGCCGGCGATGGGTCTGCCTCTAAGGGCCGCGTCAACTCGGTTGCGGACGCCCCCCAAGCACGTTAGTCTCGCCCGCTCTTCTGCGAACCCCTCTTTCTTATGAACGATACCAGTGAGGTAAAACTCCACTTTCTTGATTATTGGCGCGTCATCAAAATGCGCATGGGCCTCATCATGCTCGCATTCTTTCTGGTCATGGTCACCGCGGGCGTCACCACTTACTTCCTGCCGCGGGAGTATCTCTCGAAGGTGAAGATGGAGGTGAAGCCGGATAACTCGGGACCCGTGCAAGTCTTCGGCGCTCAGCAGCAGCGCACTTACGATCCGCAATTTGTCGCCACCCAATTTCAGATTCTGCAGACCACAGAAATTCTCTACCCCGTCATCGAGAAGCTCAATCTGGTGAAGGAGCTCTCGCCGGCGGGAATGAGCCTGCCGCCGCAGACCATCTACGGACGGCTCAAGAGAGACATGATGCAGCTCCAGGAGGTGCGCAACACGGGCCTCATCGAGATCGGCATCTACCACACCAATTCGCAGCTCGCCGCCAACATCGCCAACACCATTGCCCGCGTTTATCAGGACAAGCGGCAGGAGGATTTGCAGAAGAGCATCAGCCGCGGTCTCGCGCAGTGGGAGGAGGAAGTCACCAAGCAGCGGCAGGTGGTCGCGGCCGCTGCCGGAGCCGCCGCGCGCATGCGCACGGAAAAAGGCATCAACGATACCGACCCGGAAAACTTGAGTTCGCAGCTCACCAAGGGCGACCGGAGCCTCGTGACCAATGAACTCAATGTGGGCGAAGCGCGGAAGAACCTGGCCACCTTGCGCGTGATCCTCGCGGAGATCGACCGGCTCAAACCCGAGGAGCTCATGGGAGCGCTGCGGATCCTCAACATTGAAGATCAGACGGTGAACATCAACCTGCAGCGGTTTCAGGAAAAGCTCGCGGAAGAGTCGCGCATGGTTGGCTTGGGCCTGGGTGACAATCATCAACGCATGAAGTCGATTCGCGGAGAAAAAGAAGTCTATACAAGACTGCTCAGCGACCAACTCGAGAGCATCCGCCGGTCGCAAGCCGTAAAGCTGCGCAACGCGGAAGAAACCCTGGCGTCGCTCGGGCAGGATTTGAAAATTTCCGAAGACGCGCAGCTCAAGGAAAAGGCCGACATGGGCGAATACGTGGACGCAAAGAATGCCTACGTCCAGGCGCGGAAGATTCAGGAAAGCGTCGAACTTTCCCTCAAGACCAAGCGCATGGAGCAGCAAGTCACCCCGGAAGTCGCCAAGATCTGGGACAAGGCCGAGCCTTCGTACAATGCCGCAAAACCTAACGTGCCTGCATACATGGCCCTCGCGGCGCTCGTGGGTATCGTGGTCGGAGTGGGCCTCGCCTTCTTCATCGAGTACCTCGACACCAGCGTGAAGACTCTCGACGACGTGGAGCGCTACTTGCAGATCCCCGTGCTCGCGGTCATTCCCAAGGACATCTCGATCCTCATGAAGACGCAGGGCGATACCGCGGACGCCGAGGCCTATCGCATCCTGCGCGCCAATATCGAGTTCAACAAACCACATCGCGACGCCAATACCTTCACCCTCATCAGCGGCGGTCCCGCCGAAGGCAAATCGACCACTCTCAACAACCTCGCCTTCACTTGCGCCAAGGGCGGATACAATGTGCTCGTGGTGGACGCGGACTTGCGGCGCCCTTCGCAGCACACCTTCTTCGATGTGGATAACTCGATCGGGCTTACCGACTATCTCTCGGGCAAGGCCGACATTGAGGAGATCACCAAGACTACCAAGATCGACAACCTGTCTTTCATCCCAAGCGGCCAGATCATTGGCGGCGACGTGGGCGTTCTCAACTCGCAGCGCATGACCGATCTCATGCTCAAGGTGAAGCAGCAGTACGACCTCGTGTTCTTCGACTCCCCGCCAATCCTCGGTGTGAGCGACGGCGCGGTGCTCACCAGCCAGGTGGATATGACCATAATGGTCGTCCAGCACCGGCGCTTCCCGCGAGCGATGCTCCAGCGCGTGAAACAGGCCGTGTCGCACGTGAGCGGTCATCTCATCGGCGTCGTGCTCAACAATGTGGATTCACGTCACGACGACAGCTACGGCTACTACAACAACTACGCGGACTACTACGCTCCCCAGCAGCGCGAAACCGGCCGCCGCAAGAGCGGTGCGAAAGAGCTGCCGGCGCCGGCGCCCGCCGCGCCCATTGCCACCGCGCGGCCGCGGCGCATCGCCACTCGCGAAGATTATTGATCCCCCGTTTATGCGCCTTCTCCTCCTGACGTGTTTCGTGGCCTCCACGCTCCTCGCAGCCGAGCCGCCGAGAGCCGTGCCTGTGGCGCGCGCCGAAGCGGTCGTCCGCGCCGCGCCATCTGCGCCAGAGGGAGATTCATCGGTCGCCACGCTGCGAGGGGGCGACATCATGGAGATGAAACTCAGCGGCATGCCGGTCGAGTTTTCCCAGGAATTTTCACAGCTCTACAATGTCGGCTCGGAGGGCAACGTGAATATCCCGTACATCGGCGAAGTGCGCGCGGCTGGCTACACCCCGTCGCAGCTCGAGAAGGTGATCCAGCAGCGGCTCGTCGCGGACAAAATTTTTACCCGCCCGACAGTCGTCATCACCGTGCAATCGGCAGCGAGATCCGTGACTGTTGGAGGCGGGGTGAAGGTGCCGCAACGTCTTCCGTGGTCGCCAGACCTCACCTTCAAGACCGCCGTGGATCTCTGTGGAGGATTGGATGATTTCTCGAGCGGAAAAAACATCCGTCTCATCCGCGCCGGGAAAGTGATGGGCACTTACAACTACAAGAAGATGACCGATCCATCCCAGGATCCGAAGCTTCTCCCCGGCGATCAAGTGGACGTGCCCAAGGGGTAACGGGAAGTTGAGAGTTGAGGGTTGAGAGCCGCCTCAACACTCAACTATTCGGCGGTTCTTCCAGAGATAGCCTGCGCCGGAGTAGAGCGTGAGCACCAGCGTGAGAGCGATGAGTGCCGCGCCTCCGTAGCGCCAGGCGCGCGGCCACCACCAGAGGCCGGCGAACACGCCCGCGCGCTCACCTTCCCGCAGCGAAAGCAGCAGCAGAAAGTAGATGACGGTGATCATCTGCCAGACCGTTT
Organism: Chthoniobacterales bacterium; assembly: GCA_038238555.1. GTDB lineage: Bacteria > Verrucomicrobiota > Verrucomicrobiia > Chthoniobacterales > Chthoniobacteraceae > JANNXQ01. The sequence goes on from JBBRXP010000087.1 coordinate 10,448, forward strand.
TGTGCTTCCCGAGCTTGTCGGCCGGCAACACGGTGCCTTTGCTCGCCGCCAGCAATCGCAGGCCCGTGATGAGAAACTCGCGGGAGATAATCACGATGACCGCCCACGCTGGAATCGCGCCTTCTGGAATGAGGCAGATGAATCCCGCGGCCATGAGCACCTTGTCCGCCAGCGGATCCATGAGCTTGCCGAATTCACTGACCAGCCGGCGCGACCGTGCGATCTGCCCGTCGAGATAATCCGTGCACGACGCGGCCACGAAGAACGCGAGACCCGCCGAATAATTCCACCTCCAAGCCAGCGTCATCGAGACAACGAATCCCGCGGTGAGATACAGGCGGGCGATGGTCAGGCGATTGGGCAGATTCATTCGGTGCGGGAATGATTGCCATGCCCGCGAATCGAGGATGCGCGCGGCAGGGCGCCGTCGCCAAATCCAAAAATCTATCGTCTCCTCGCGCCTGCCAGTGTTAAGACACTCCTCAATATGAATCTCACTCGCACAGCTTTCGGCGCATGGAATGGTGGCCGCTTTATGCAGTTCGGCGAAGCCCTGAGCGAAGAGCGCTTTGCCGTGCTCGTGCGCCACGCTTACGAGGCGGGCATCCGCACTTTCATGACCGCCGACGTGTATGGCAGCGGCGCGGCGGATGAAGCCATCGGCAGCGCGCTCGCCGGTCTGCCGCGCGAGAGCTACTGCCTGGTCGGGATGATCGGCCACGATTTCTACGGCGGCATTCGCGACGGCCAAAAAGGTTTCCCGCGCTTCACCAATGCGCGCTTGCGGCAGCCCTCGCAATTCCTCAGCTACGTGCGCATGGCCGTGGAGGTAAGCCTCGCGCGCTGCCGCACCGATCACTTCGACTGCCTGCTGCTGCACAATCCCGACTCGCTCGGCTACACGCACGACGCGGTGTGGAAGGCCATGCAGCGCGTGCAGGAGGAAAAGCTCACGGAACTCCTGGGCATCGCGCCGGGGCCGGCCAATGGCTTCACCCTCGACCTCCTCCTCGCCATCGAACGCTTCGGCGCGCTGCTCGACTGGGCCATGATCATCCTGAGCCCGCTCGAGCCGTGGCCCGGCGGCATGGTGCTGCCCGCGGCCCTCGAGAAGAAGGTGGATGTGATCACGCGCGTGGTCGATCACGGCGGCATCTTTCACGACGACGTAAAGCCGGGGCACGTCTTCGGCCCGCGCGACCATCGCGCCTTTCGCCCCGCTGGTTGGGTGGAAAGTGGAAACGCCCGGCTCGACCGGATGCGTCCCATCGCCGAACGCCACGGCCTCACGCCGCTCCAGCTCGCGTGCTTGTGGAATCTCGCCCACGCGCCGGTGAAGAGCGTGGTGCCGACGCTCGTGGAAGAAGTCGGGGCGCAAAAACCGATCCTCGAAAAAGTGGACGAGCTCGCCGCCTTGCCCGCGGTGGCGCTCAGCGAGGAGGAAGTCGAAGAGATCTCCTCCATCGGCGACAACAAAGGCTGCATGGAACTCAAAGGCGGCAACCCGGGCCACACCGGCGACCCGCAGCCCGACCGGTGGGGCCTCACTACCGATCTGCTCGGCGTCGCCGAGCGTTGGAAGATCGCGCCGCCCGAGGATCTCGCCTGCACACACGCCAAACCGTAATTGGAGGTCCACGGAATACACGGAAGGCACGGAAGAAAAAGGCTCTTACCAATAAGGTGAAACGTCGCTTCTTCTCAAGCGGTTCCTCTTCCGCGTGGTCCGTGTATTCCGTGGGCTCTCATTCCCCACTTCCAAGGTTACCGGGCCGCGCACACCATTCACTGCGACGAGACCTTTGTGCGACGGCCCGGGTTTACCCCTAAACGCGAGCTTCGACAGACCGCTCCCTGCGTCGTTCAAAAATCAAACTCGCGTCGCGAAAAAATGGGATCGCCGCACGAGGACGGCGGCGCCCCGGGCTTCGGATTCGAGCTCCTTCCTTTCCGTGTATTCAGTGTTTTCCGTGGATCCCAATTGCCGCCGCTTCGAGCGCGAGTTCCGCGGCGCCGATGATGCCGGCGTCGTTGCCGAGCGTCGCGGGGAGCACGTGCAATTTCTCGTGAAAGAGCGCGAGGGTGCGCTCGCGAATCGTTCGGCGGATGGGGCCAAAGAGGAGCTCGCCCGCCGCGGCCACGCCGCCGCCAATGACAATGAAACTGGGATTGAGCAGCCACACTACATTTGCCAGCGCGCACCCGATCTGCGTGCCGGCGCGCTCCCACACGGCGGCGGCGATGGGATCGCCGGCCTGTGCCGCCAGGTCGAGATCGAGCGGAGTGCACTGCTCCGGCGGCACGCTGCGCCCGGCCTCGGCATAGAGCTGCGAGGCGTGGGCTGCGATCTGCGCGTTGCCCACGTATTGCTCGAGGCCGCCGAGTTCGCCGTAGGGCCCGCGCAGGCCGCGGTAGTCGATGCTCGTGTGCCCGATCTCGCCCGCCGCGAGTTGCGCCCCGCGGTAGAGCCGGCCATCCAGCACGAGCCCGCCGCCCACGCCCGTGCCGAGCGTCACGCACACCACGTGACGATGCCCGCGCGCCGCGCCGTGCAGGGACTCGCCGTAAGCCATCGCGTTTGCATCGTTTTCGATGATCGCCGGCAGCCCCGTACGCTCCGCGATGAGCCCACGCAACGGCACCTCCAGCCACCCCGGCACATTGGTGAGCGAGTGCACGATCCCGCTCACGCTATCCACAAACCCCGGCAACCCCACGCCCACCGCCGCCACCTCGGGGTGCACCGCGCGCAGCGCCGCGATGACCGCGAGCATCGCACGGCACAGCGACTCCGCCGACCCGTGCTCGTGCGTCTCGATGACCTCCCCGCGCAGCACCACCGCGCCTTCCCGCACCACGGCGGACTTGATGGTAGTCCCGCCGAAGTCGATGCCGATGGAGGAAGTTGAGAGTTGAGAGTTGAGTGTTGAGTGGCGCACCGATTCGATTGGACGCGCGATTCAAGACCGACCGCCACTCAACTCTCAACACTCAACTCTCCCCCGTGATCCCACTCTCCGACGACAGCCGTTCGCAGCGTTTCGCCTTCGTCACTGTCGGGCTCATTCTGGCAAACGTGGCCGTCTTCTTTCTCTGGCAGGCCGGCGTGGGGCTTGAGCAGTCCATCGAGATGGCGGCCTTCATCCCGCGCGAATACACGCTGCACCTTCCTGGCCGCTACCCGGACATGTTTGTGTCGATGTTCATGCACGGCGGCTTCATGCACTTGCTGGGCAATATGTGGTTCCTTTGGATCTTTGGCGACAATGTCGAAAACGCCACCGGCCCCGTGCGCTTTCTCCTTTTCTATCTGCTCTGCGGCGTGCTCGCCACGCTCGCTTATGTGTTCACCGATCCTTACTCGCAAGTGCCGCTGGTGGGCGCCAGCGGCGCCATCAGCGGCGTGCTCGGCGCCTATCTCGTCATGAGCCCGCGCGCCCGCATCCGCACGCTCATCCCGCTCGGATTTTTTTCCCAGATCGTCAATCTGCCGGCCTATGTGTTCCTTTTCATCTGGATGGGATTTCAACTCGTCTCCCACGTCTTCATCCGCGGCCACCACGGCGGCGGCGGCGTGGCCTACATGGCGCACATCGGCGGATTCATCGCTGGGGCGGTGCTCATCCTCGTGTTTCGGAAAAGTTGAGGGTTGAGAGTTGAGTGTTGAGTGGCGCTCGGTCTTGAATCTCGCGCTCAATCGAAACGGCCACTCCCCTCCCCCTCCCCATGATCCGCCTTCTCCTCCTCCTTCTCGCCCTTCCTGTCCTCGCCGCCGAGCCGTTTGAAATCCGCGAGGGCGACCGCGTGCTCTTCCTCGGCGACACCTTGCTCGAACGCGAGGGCGCCTACGGCTACCTCGAGACGCGCTTGGACGAGCAATTCCCCGACCGGCACTTCACGGTGCGCAATCTCTCATGGGCCGGCGATACGCCGCGCGGCTGGTCGCGCGCGAGCTTCGACGGACCGGAGAAAGGTTGGGAGCGCTTGAAGGAATCCATTGCCTCGGTGCGGCCCACCGTGGTCTTCCTCGGCTACGGCATGGCCGCGAGCCTGCAGGAGATGACCGATCGCAGCGCCGACATCACCTTGAATCCCGACCCCGCGCGCTACGGCGAGGAGGCGATGAGCGCGGGGAGATTTAAGCGAGAGCTCGGCGAGTTGATGGATGCGATCCAGGAGTCAGGGAAGGCATCTGTTCCTTCCGTCCGTTTCGTCCTCCTCTCGCCCATCCGCCACGAAGACCTGCGCGCCACACGGCCCGGCCTGCCCGACCCGGCGGAGCACAATCGGATGCTCGCGGAGTATTCCAAGGCGATCGAGGAGCTGGCGAAGGAGCGTGGTGGGCGCTTTCTCGATTTTTCCTATTTACCGCCGAAAAATCTGCAAGTGACTGAAAACGGAATTCACCTTTCCGAGCAAGGTTACTACCCGGCGTCGGTGATCTTTGCTCGGGAACTCGTCATCGAAGACAGGATTGATCGCGCGATTTTTCCAGCGCTGGCTCCCGAAAAACGCGAAGCCCTCCGCGCCGCCGTCGTCCGCAAAAACGCGCTCTTCTTCCACCGTTTCCGGCCGGCCAACGAGACCTACCTCTTCGGTTTCCGCAAACATGAGCAGGGGCAGAATGCGAAGGAAATCCCGATGTTCGATCCGCTCATCGATGCGGCGGAGGCGGAGATCGATCGGCTGAAAGCCGCGGCTCCGGGGAGCGCACGCGTCCCGCGTGCTGGTTCCGGCGTCCCGCCGGAACGAACTTCCGAAGGCGCGGCAAACAACACGAGCGCCGCCGACGTAACGCGCGCCACGAAAGTCCGCGACGGCGCGACGCCGTCGCCAGCGCGCGGGACGCGCGCGCTCCCCGGCGGCTCCGCTCCGCCGCTGCCAGACTTCACCGTGGCCGACGGATATGAGATCGAACTGTGGGCGCAAAATCCTCTTCTCGAAAAACCGACGCAGATGAATTGGGATCCGCAAGGCCGGCTGTGGATATGCAGCTCCTCGCTTTACCCCATGATCGAGCCGGGCGGCGTGGCCGACGACAAAATCCTCATCCTCGAAGACAACGACCATACGGGCCGGGCGACCAAGAGCACGGTCTTCGCTGGCGGCCTCTTGATCCCGACCGGGGTCGCGCCCGATCTGGTGGCTGCGAAGGAGGCGAAGGATTTAACGCCAAGTCTCAAACGCCAAACGCCAAACACCAAAAGTTCCGACTCCGAAAGCGACGCCACTCAACCCTCAACCCTCAACACTCGACTCTCCCCCTCCTCCTGCTACGTGGGCCAGTCCACCGAGCTGCTCTACCTTTCAGATACCGATGACGACGGCCTCGCCGACCAGCGGCGCATCGTGCTCTCCGGCTTTGGCACCGAAGACACGCATCACATCATTCACACGCTGCACTGGGGGCCGGACGGGCGGCTCTACTTTCACCAGAGCGTTTATATTCACAGCCACCTCGAGACGCCGTGGGGCATGGTGCGGCTCAACTCGGGCGGCGTCTTTGCCTACGATCCGCGCACGGAGCGGCTCGAGGTCTTTGCTCGCGGGCTCTGGAATACGTGGGGCCAGCAAGAGGACGAGTGGGGCCAGACTTTCCTCACCGATGGCGCGGGATCGACCGGCCTCTCGTGGGCTTTCCCCGGCGCGATCTTTGCGCCCTCCGAAGGGTCGCGCCGGCAGATGCCGAGCGTGAGCCCGGGCTCGTATCCGAAGTTCTGCGGGCTGGAGATCGTGCACAGCCCGCACTTCCCAGCCGACTGGCAAGGCAACGCGATCACATGCGACTTCCGCGCGCATCGGGTGGTGCGCTTTGCGATCAAGGATGAAGGCGGAACCGCCTACACCACCACCGAGCAACCCGACCTCGTGCGCACGAGCGACCTTTCCTTCCGCCCCATCGACGTGCGGCTCGGGCCCGACGGCGCGCTGTATGTGGCCGATTGGTCGAACCCGGTCATCAACCACGGCGAAGTCGATTTCCGAGACCCCCGCCGCGACCACCACATCGGCCGCATCTGGCGGATCACCAGGAAAGGCTCGCCGCCAGTGAAGTGGGAGCCGCTCGTAGCGGCGACGCCCCGCGTAGCTGCGACGCCCTCGTCGCAGGAAGTGCCCGCGGCGCCCTCGCCGCGCGACCTGCTCGACAAGCTGCTGAGCAAGAATGCATGGGAGAAAGAGCAGGCGAGGCGGGTAATGTTCACCTGCATCGCTGATGATCCGATCAAGCCAGAAACTAGACCGGAGCCTCCATCGGATGCACCGATTTCGCTGCAAGATATAGCTGCGAAAGAGAAGGCTTCGGACACAAACCCTCGCGTCCGCCTCGAAGCCATGCGCGCCCTTGCCCGCATACCCACTTCCCAAAGCGCCGGCCTCGTCCTCGACGCTGCGCTCAAGACCCCGGAGAACGACCCGCACTACGACTTCGCCGCGTGGCTTTCCATCAACGACCTCGCCAAGCCGTGGACCGACGCCATCTTGAGCGGCGCGTGGAAGAGCGAGGGGCGCGAGGCGCAGCTCGAGTATGGGCTCAAGGCCATCCGCCCCGAACTCGCCGGCGCGGTGCTCGCGAAGCTCGGCGCGGATGGAAAGATTCCCTTCGATGGCTCGGGGCCGTGGATCGAGCTCATCGGCGCGGCGGGCGGGCCGGTGCAGCTCCAGCGGCTGCTCGATGGATTGCTCGCGGGTTATGTGGGCGATTGCTGCGAGACGGACGAGACGCTCGCCATCGATCACAAACTAGCTCTTCCGGCTCGCGCCGCGGATCGCGCGATGACCGCGCTGGTCGATGCCGCGCGCGTGCGCAATGCCGGGCCCGCGGCGCACGCGGAACTCGTGACCGCGCTCTTCCACGCGCCGGGCGCGATCGGCGAAGGCGCGGTGCGGCTCGCGGGGCTGTGGCGCGCTCCCGCGGCCCTCGAGGAACTCGGCAAGCTCCTCGACTCGCGGGAGACCAAGCTGCCGGCGCTCCTCGCCGCGATCGATTCGCTGCGCCTGCTGGGCGACGCGCGCGCCTTCGACCTTCTCGACAAACTCAGCCGCGCCGATGCGCCGCAAGACGTCCGCACATCCGCAGCGATCGCGATGACGCAGCTCAAGCCGCGCGCCGGCCTCGCGCGCGCCGCGGAGATTTTCCCCTCGATCGCCGAGGACGGCGCGCTCGTCGCGGCGTGGCGCAGATTACTCAGCACGAAAGGCGCAATGGATGCACTCACGGAAAAAATCGCGCGGCCCCAAGAGGCAAAAGCTTTTTCGCCCGCTGTGCTCGCCGCCGCATTGCGCGCCGCGCGCGAGCAGGGGCGCAAGAGCGAGAAGCTCGTGGCCGCGCTCGCGCCACTCGCGGGCTTGAAGGCAGGCGAAGTGAAGCGCGACTACAATGCGCTCGCGGAAGAAACAAAACGGCAGGGCGATCCCGCGCGCGGCGAGCTCATCTATCGCCGCGCTGCGCTGGTGTGCGCCACTTGCCACGCCATCGGCGGCGCCGGCGGCAAGGTCGGGCCGGACCTCACTTCGATGGGCGCCAGCGCGCCGCTCGATTACATCATCGAGAGCGTGCTCGATCCCGCGGCGAAGGTGAAGGAGGGCTTCAACGCTGTGTCGCTCACGCTCAAGGATGGCGCGCAAGCCGCCGGCATCCAGGCGCGCGAGACGGCGACGGAAATTTTTCTGCGCGACGCCACTGGCCGCGAGCAAGCGCTGCCCAAGGCGCAGATCGCCGCGAAGACCGACATCGGCTCGCTCATGCCCGCCAGCCTCACCGATGCGCTCGCAGCGCGCGAGCGGCTCGACCTTTTCGCCTTCCTCGGCGAGCTCGGAAAACCCGGCCCTTTCGATGCGAGCAAAGGCAGCGTGGCCCGGCTCTGGCGCATGTATCCAGGCAGCGCAGCGGGGGAAATCGTTCGCGCGGATTTCGATGTGGCGGCGCAGCCCGGCGTGCCCGGTTACACGCTCGTGGATGGCCGCTTCGTGAAAGACCTGCTGTCGGAAAGCGCGGCGCTCGTGGCCGCCGGCAGCGAGACGGTGCTCTGCGTCGCGCAATTCCAGAGCAGCGGAAAGACGCGCCTGCATCTCATCGGCGCGGGCAAGGCGTGGCTCGACGGCCAACCTCTCGCGCTCGGCGCCGATGTCGCGCCCGAGCTTGCCGCCGGCACTCACACGCTGGTGGTGAAGATCGGCTTGAATGAACTCCCCGCCGTGCTGCGCTCCGAATCGCCCGACGCGCGCTTCCTCGGCAATTGAGGAGCGCCGCCATCGGAGCGCCGCCGTCCGCGTGCGGCATCGCGAGTCGCGCCGCTCGAAAGAGCCGCACGAGGACGGCGGCGCTACGCCAATTTGCGTTTGCATCGCCGTGCTCCTCCCGCTCACGTTGCGCGGCTTATGAGCAGCCACCCGCGCAGAGCCGTCATCACCGGAATGGGCCTCCTCTCGCCCAATGGCCAGGACCTTCCCACCTTCTGGAGCAACATGACCGGCGGCGTGAGCGGCATCGGCGCGATCACGCAATTCGATGCCTCGCAGTACGACTGCCGCATCGCCGGCGAGGTGCGCGATTTTCAGCCGCAGCAATGGTTCAAAGCGCCCAAGGATGTGCGCCGCGCCGATCGCTTTGCGCAACTCGCGATGGGCGCGGCCAAGCTGGCCATCGCAGACGCCGGGCTTGACCGAATCGCCGATCCGGAGCGGTGCGGCGTGATGGTCGGCAGCGGCATCGGCGGCCTGCAAACGCTCGAAGCGCAGCACAACCAGCTCCTCAATAAAGGGCCGGGCCGCGTCTCGCCGTTCATGATTCCGATGATGATCACCAACATGGCCAGCGGACTCATCTCCATCGAATTTGGATGGCAGGGGCCGAGCTTCGCCACCGTCTCCGCGTGCTCGACCGCCTGCCACGCCATCGGCGAATCGTGGCGCATGATTTTGGAAGATGACGCCGACGTGTTTCTCGCCGGCGGCAGCGAGGCGGCCATCTGCCCGCTCGGCATCGGCGGCTTCGGCGCGATGCGCGCGCTCTCCACGCGCAACGACGCGCCGGCCGCGGCGTCGCGCCCATTCGATGTGGACCGCGATGGCTTTGTGATGGGCGAAGGAGCGGGCGTCGTAGTGATCGAGGAGCTCGAACATGCCAGGCAACGCGGTGCGCAAATCTACGCCGAGATCGCCGGCTACGGGCTCACTGCCGACGCCTTCCACATGACGGCGCCGCCGCCCGACGGACGCGGCGCGGTGCGCTGCATGGAGATGGCGCTGCGCAAAGCCGGGCTCAACACGAGCGAGGTGGATTACATCAACGCGCACGGCACTTCGACGCCCGTGGGCGACATCTGCGAGACCAACGCGATCAAGACCCTCTTCGGCGACCACGCGCGCAACGGCCTCGTCATCAGCTCCACCAAATCCATGACCGGCCATCTCCTCGGCGCGGCCGGCGCCGTAGAGACGATCGTCTGCGCGCTCGCCATCAAGAACGGCGTGGTGCCGCCCACCATCAATCTCGACCGGCCCGACCCGGCGTGCGATCTCGACTACGTGCCGCACACCGCGCGGGAGAAGAAGGTGCGGGTGGCGCTGAACAACAGCTTCGGCTTCGGCGGCCACAACGCGACGCTGGTGGTGCGGGAGTTTGCGGGCTAGCGCCGCGTGCTTATTGCGGCGGAACGATGTTTTCGCGATCCACTCATTTGAGACCGAGCCTCACAAAACCGGTGTTCTACGTTCCCTCACGGGCGCCCGATGTTCAGGCAGTGGCAGACATTTGGCTGCAATTGCTCGCTGAGAACGAAGCGATGAAGGCGGGCCGCGAGTGGCTTAAGCGCACGGAAGTGCATTGGCCGACAGGTTGCCGGCGCCGTTTGCGCTGGCCTCGAGAGGGCTCGGGAAACTGCGGAGGGTGAAGTTGGATGCGGGGGAGTCTCCGAAGGCGCATTTTCAGGCGGTGGCCGCCCTTCCTGAGTTATTGACGAATTCAGAACCCGTTGCTCATCTGCCGGACAGTGAAGGCGATCAAACTACGGCCTTCCTGGAGCGTCGTTATGCATGGGCAAATTTCCCGGACGGCGCGCGGCGCCATATTCTGATGACAGTTCGCTACCTCGCAAAAGAATCAGAGCCCCCCAAGGATGTACTCGCTGGAGGCTCTGGAGGTCCGCAACGCATCGGGAACTTTCCACGGCGCCACCCCGCGCGGACCAGACGGGACGAGCGCCGGTGAACCCGCGCTTGAGCCCACACTTGTGGATTTCATGGCGGATGTCAAACCGGAGCACAAAGCCATCGACTCCGAGAAACCTGCCACTTCGTAAACTTTCATTTTCTTCATTTGCTCTGGCTGAGCCGCTTCACGGGCGCGTCAAAGAGCAGCGTGTGAGCTTCGCGCAGGAGGGTGGGGATGCGGTCGGCGAAGGCGTAGCCGTCGAGCGCGGCGCACAATTTTCGCTCGTCGAATTTCGCGGCATTCGCGCCGGGGAACCAGTGGCCGGCGTTGCCCATCAAGTTGTAGCGCATGCGGCCCCAGTCGGTGAGATCCAGCGCCTTGGCAAAGTGCCACAGGCGCACGATCTCCTGCACGTTCACCTCGCCGGGCATCGCGTCGAAATTCGGCAGCCCCTCCCTCCAGCGCGCGCACCACTCCGCGCCATGCACGCGCTCGAGTTCCGCGCGCAGCCGCTGCTCGATGGGCGCGATGGTCTCCGCGGCCCGGTCGTAGTGCGCGAGCGCCGCGACGTGTTCGTCGAAATCCGCGGGCCGCGCGGCGCCGATGCTGAGCGTGTGGACTTGCGGGCGGGCGAGGCAGTAGAGGTCGTTGAAGGCGATGGGAGAGACCGGCGCGCAGAGGTCCACGAGCTTGGCGGGCGGCGCGTAGAGTTTTCCTCCCTTGTCGCTCGGGCTGATGATGAAGACGCCCATGTCCCGCGCCGCGGCGGCCTCGACCGCGGGCCAGTTGAAGTCGTTCACGAAATACCAGTGCAAGTTCACGTAATCGAATTCGCCGCTCGCGATCGTCTGCAAAATAATGTCGCAAGTGGCGTGCGTGCTGAAGCCGATGAAGCGGCACCGGCCTTCGCGCTGAAGCCGGCGGGCGGCGTCGAGGCAGCCGCCTTTGCGCAGCGTCCAGTCGAGCAGCGCCGCGTCGTTGATGCCGTGGAGCGAGAGCAGATCGACGTGATCGAGTTGCAGCGCGCGCATCGAAGTCTCAAACGTTTTCAGGAAATCTTTCGGCTTCGCGAAAGGCGTGACTTTAGTCTGGACGATGAGCTTCTCGCGCGGCAGCCGCGGAAGGATCCACCCGAGCTGCATCTCGCTCGATCCGTAGCCGCGCGCGGTCTCGATATGGTGAATGCCGAGCTCCAGCGCGCGGAGAATGGTCGCTTCGAGATTTTGCTGGCCGGCCTTGTCCACTTCCGCGGGCCGCACATCGCTCCAGCTCTGCTGATAGCGCATCCCGCCGCACGAGAGCACGGGCATCTGCAACTCAGTGCGGCCGAAGCGTCGGTAGTGCATTGCTTACTTTTTAGGCGCGGAAAAGCGAGCCATCGGCTTCGGCTTCTGCTCGGCAAGTGAGCTGGCTTAGCTCGTCCATCGCTCTCCCTCGCGCAGGATTTTCTCCTTGAGCCGCGTCTCCGCGAGCACCAGCACATCGACGGGACGCGCGAGCCGCTCTTCGAGACGGGCGAGCATCCGATAATGCGAGCAGGCGCGCCGCTCCTCAATGAAAGCCATATCCACATCCGACCGCGCATGAAAGCGGTAGGGCTGCGTGAGCGATCCAAAGACGATGACAGGCTCGCCGGGCGCAAGCTCAGCGAGCGCCGCGCGGAGCTGTCGCCGTACCTCCAGGCGCAACGCTTCCCGGCGTTGGAGCCGTTCGCTTTCGATGCGTTGGAGCAGGGAAGTCACGGGCGCAAATTATCACGCAGCGTAAGCCGTGCGACCACTTCGATCTCCGCCGTCTGCGGAAACATGTCGAGCGGCGTCACCGATTCGAGCGTGTAACTGCGGCACAGGAATGCGAGGTCGCGCGCCAGAGTCGCGGGGTTGCACGAGACGTACACGATCTCTGCGGGCCGGCCTGCGGCGAGCAGATCGCTCACGCGCGGCGCGATGCCGGTGGCCGACGGATCGAGCAGCACGCTCGTTTGCGCGGCGTCGTGGATGGAAAGAATTTCGCCGAGATGCGCGGCGACATCGCCGTGAATGTAGCGCTCCCGCGGGGTGGTCTTGCGCCGCGCGTGTTCGATGGCGCTGGCGTTTTCCTCGATGCCGATCACGCGCTCGAAAAGATCGGCGAGGTGCTTGGCAAAGAGGCCCGCGCCGCAGTAGGCATCGACGAGCAATTGCTGTCCGCCCCGCACGCGCGCGCGCACCAGGGCGAGCAGTTCCCGGGTCGCTTCGGGATTTGTCTGCTCGAAGTATGGCCCTCCCCCGGATGCGCGCAGCGAGTAGTCGCCGTCGGGCACCGACGCGCTGCGCAATTCGTGGAGCGCGGCATTCACCCGCGGCGCGGCGATCGCGCATTGCTCGACATCGACGATCGAGTGCGCGCTGTGCGCAAAGAATCCCACGACTCCGCCGCCCACGTGCACGCGGATGCGGTTGCGATAGCCGTAGGGCCGCGGGGCGGCGACGATGGGCCGCATCGGCACGTGCTCCAGCCGGCCTACGCGCCGCAACGTCTGCTCGACTTGCTGCCCCTTGAGCGCGAGCTGCCGCGGATAAGCGATGTGCTGGTAGGCGCAGCCGCCGCATCGCGCAAAGTAAGGGCACGGCGGCTCGACGCGATCGGTCGATGCCTCCTCGACCGCAAGCAACTCGGCTTGCGCGAAGTTTTTTTTCTCCTTCACCACCCGCGCCACCACCCGCTCACCGGCGATGGAGAAGGGCACGAAGACGACCTTGCCCTCGTGCCGCGCCACGCCGTTGCCTCCGAAGGCGACATCGTGAATTTCGAGCGAGAGAGGGGCGGAGAGCATGGGAAAAAAAAGAGGCCTCCGCCGCAGGACGGAAGCCTCTTCCGGAAAAATGCGACGGCTTTACCAGCCTTCGTGCACGCGGACGTAGCGATACTTTGTGTCGAAACCCAACTCCGGCGGAAAC
>JBBRXP010000088.1:0-23510 GCA_038238555.1 Chthoniobacterales bacterium
GCCGCGCCGGTCTTCTCGCTGGGCAGTTCCTTTTTTTCCTGCGCGATGGCGGTGGTCTCCTCGACCTGGCGCTCTTCGTCGCGGATGCGTTCGTCGAGTTGCTTGAGCACTTGATCCATCCGCTCGCGCACGCGCTCGGCGTGCTTCGCGGGGCTGAGCACATACACCGTGTGCTTCCAGCTCTCGACAGGCTGGCGGCCCGGCAAGTAGTCGAGCGCGTAAGCCGCGAGCTCGACCACGCTGTCCTCGGGAATGTGGCTCCACACCGGCGAAAACTCCGCGCCGGCGAGCAGCTCTTTTTTTGTCTGTGCTCCAGCGGTGCGCGCGCCTTCGCCTTTGCTGGGCTCCTTCTTCTCGCCGAGCGCGCGCGGGGTCCAGCCGAGCCACGCTTCCTTGATTCCGAAATCATCGCTCGCCGCGAAGGTGAGCTTCAGCACTTCGTTTGGCAGGATCGCGGTCTCGGGCTCGAGGCCTTGCAGCTCGATGCGCGGCTCGGCGTCCTTCGTTGTCGCCACGCGCAGTGTGTAAGGCTGCGTGGGCGTGAGGCCGTGGCGATCCGCCCAGCGGAATGTGGCCTCGCCCGCGAGCTCGGCCGCGAGCTTCGGCAGCGTGGTGAATGTGTCGTCGCGCACTTCCGCCGCGCCGCTCGTCATCGTCGCCTCTCGCAGTGCGCGACTCGTGCGGCCCGCAAAACTCACGCGGCTGCCTTCGAGAAATTCCGCGCTGCTGCCGGGGACCGGCGTCGTCGCCGCGGGATAGCCGAGATACGCGGGCAGCTCCACGCGCGCCGCGAGTTCTTTCATCTCCGGGCGATGCAACGGGCGGATGGCCACTTCGCGCGAGGCATCGCCGACCGTGATCTTCAACACGCCATCGCGCGTCTGCCCCGCGAGCCGAAAGACCGCGTGGCCTTCCTGCATCTTTGCGTGCTGCGAATCCTGGCGGTCGAGCCGCGCAGTCGCGGCGGCGGGCTTCCACGCGGAGTCCGCGGTGAGTCCGCACGCGATTTCGAAGCTCTCGCCGTGCGGCACCACGAGCTCGCGCGGCAGAGTGTCGAGACTGGCAAAAGTGTAACGCTCGATGTGCGCCCACGGCGCGAGCCAGCGCTGGAGCGCATTGGTCGCCGCCCGCGGCACGAAGACAAAAGGCGCCGCGGTGAGCAGCGCGAGCACGAGGGCCGCGAGTCCCCACCGACGCGTCGGCTGCACCGGCACGGCTTGCGTGAAATCGAAGCGGCCCGATTCGCCCGCCACCTGGCGGATGGCCGCGCGCATGAGTGCGGGTGAAATGTTCGGCGGTAGATCGTCGGTCTCCGTGAGTTCGATGATCCCCTGCAACCGATCGCCGAGCGTCTTGAAGTGCCGCTGGAGCAGCCGCGCGAGTTGCGCCGGCCCGCGGCGATTCCACATCCAGTGCCGCGCCCAGGCGTGCGCAAACCAAGCCGCGAGCAACGCCCCGCCGAGCGTGAGCACCGCGCGCGCCCAGCGCGGCGTATCGCCAAAGCGATCGAAGACGAAGAGCAGCACAAAAGTGGCAAGCAATCCCACCAGCCCGCCCGCGACCGCCGCGAGCGTCTCCATCCGTCGCAATCGCGCCTCATAAATCCGAAGCTGCGTGACCAGGGAATCGGGGAGCGTGATCGAGTGCATGGCGCAATGCTGTGAAGTCTATCCAGCCACGGGCGCTCCGACACCGTTGATTTCGGAAAAGATGAGAGCGCGGAGCTCCGGGGAGCGCGCCCGTCCCGGGCGCTGGTCGCGGCGTCCCCGCCGCGACCAACGCGCGTGTGCTCCCCGGAGTTCTACTTCGCTGCGTCGTAGTCGGGATTGGGCGTCGGCGCTTGAGCGCCGACGTCTTTGCGCCACGCATCGAGTTGTCCGCGCAATGATTTTGCCTTCACCGCGTTGGTCGCGGCGAGGTCGGTCTTTTCCTCGGGATCGTCGCGCAGATTGTACAGTTCCACGCGGTCGTCTTCGTAGAAATGCACGAGCCGCCAATCGCCATCGCGCACCGCGGAGTAAGGCGTGGCGCCGCCGGGATGATAGTGCGGGTAATGCCAGTAGATCGGCCGCGGCGCGAGCTGCCCGCCACGCAACATCGGCGCGAGGTTCACGCCATCCACGGGGCCGTCGCTCTTCACTCCCGCAAGCGCGCAGAAGGTCGCAAACCAATCCGCGGTGAACACCGGCGTCGCGCTCTCCGCGGGCCGCACCGTGCCGGGCCAACACGCGATGCACGGCACGCGCACGCCGCCTTCGTAAGCGCTGCCTTTGCCCGCGCGCAGGCCGAGATTGTAAGTGGTCTGTTGGAGCGTGAGCCCGCCATTGTCGGAGGTGAAGACGAGCACCGTGCGCTCGGCGATTCCAAGTTGCTCGAGCTTGGCGCGCACACGGCCCACGCTGTCGTCCACGCTTTCCACGAGCGCGGCATACACCGCGTTGTGCTGCGGATAATTCTCGTCGCGCTTCGCTTTGTATTTCTCTACCACCGCGGGCTTGCCTGCGATGGGTTGGTGCACGGCGTAATGCGGCAGGTAGAGAAAGAAAGGGCGCTCCTTGTTTTGCTCGATGAATTTCTCCGCCTCGCTCGTGAGCCGATCGGTGAGGAACTCACCGGGCGGCCCGTCCGGCAGCGCTGGGTTTTTATACGGCGAAAAATAAGACGCCGGCGAACCCTTCGCCGTGCCCGCGACATTCACGTCGAAGCCGTGCGCCGTCGGTGAATCGTCGCCGAGATGCCACTTGCCAATGGTCGCCGTCGCGTAGCCCGCACTTTTCAAGAGCTCCGGCAGCGTCGTCCACTCGGCCTTCAAGCCCATCTGCCAGTCGGGAATTTTGAGCTTCGCAAATGGCCGCTTGTGCCCGGGAATCCAGTCTGTGAGATGCGTGCGCGCCGGATACTGTCCAGTGATGAAGGCCGAGCGCGTGGGCGAGCAAACCGTGCAGGCCGAATAGGCCTGCGTGAATTTCAGTCCGTCCCGTGCGAGCCGGTCGATGTGCGGCGTCTCATAAAATTTCGAGCCGTAGCATGCGGCATCCGTCGCACCCATGTCGTCGATGAGGATGAAGACGAAGTTGAGCTTAGTTTCGGCGGCGGACGCGGGGAGCAGGAGGGCGAGGAGGATGGGAAGGAAGCGCATGGGACAATGACGAATGACGAATGACGAATGATGAAGCAATCCGAATGACGGAAGGCCGGTGGCGCGCACTCGTCATTCGTGTTTCCGTCATTGATTCGTCATTCGTCATTCGTCATTCGTCATTCATGAACCGCCGCACCGCCCTCAAGACCGCCGCCACCACCGCCCTCGCAGCCGCCGCACCCATCGTCCGCTCGCAGACCGTTCGGTCTCCGCGTATCGACCCGCCATCATCTCCGCCCCTCGCCGCCAGGCAGGTTCCGGAAACGCAGACGATGCTTTATCGCACCTTGAAACGCCGCATCAAGCAGAGCGTCGTCTCGTGGTGCTTTGCGCCCATGCCTGCCGAGGATCTCGCGCTCTTCGCCTCGGCGCTCGGACTGGCTTCCGTCGAGCTCATCGATCCGAAGCACTGGCCCATGATGAAGGAGCTCGGCCTCACCTGCGCCATCGCCGGCTCGCACGGTTTTGCAAAAGGTTTTGCGCACAAGGAAGAGTGGGACGAATGCCTCGCCAAACTCCGTGAGCGCATCGAGCAATGCGCCGCGGCGGGCGTCGAACGCGTGATCACTTTTTCCGGTTTCCGCCGCGGCATTTCCGACGAAGAAGGCATCGCCAACATGGTCGAAGGGCTCAAGAAGATCGTCCCATTCGCCGAGGAAAAAAAAGTCACTATCTGTCTCGAGATGCTCAACTCGCGCGTCGCCATCAACATGAAAGGCCACCCCGATTATTTCTGTGACTCGATGGAGCGCAGCGTGGAAATCTGCAAGCGCATCGGCTCGCCGCGGATGAAGATTCTTTTCGATCTCTACCACGTGCAAATCATGCACGGCGACGTGATCGCGCGCATCAAACAGCACGCCGATTATATCGCCCATATCCACACCGCCGGCGTGCCCGGCCGCGGGGAGATCGACGAAACCCAGGAGCTTAACTACCCACCGCTCATGCAAGCGCTGCTCGATATCGGCTACCGCGGTTACGTCGGCCAGGAGTTCATCCCCGTGCGCGAGGACAAGATGGCCTCGCTCGCGCAAGGCGTGCGGATTTGCGACATCTGACGGAGCGCCGCCGTCCTCGTGCGGCATGGTAAAAAAACGCGTCGCGCTACTTCGAGCGAGGGAGCCGCACGGGGACGGCGGCGCTCCGGTTGAGCGTCCCGATGAGGCGCAGACCTTCGAGCGTGAGATGCGGTCGCACATGCCGAATCTCCGGTAACCCAGCGGCGATGAGTTCCGCGTAACCGCCGGTGGCGACGACGTGCGTCGTGCCAAGCTGCCGGCTGATCTCCACAAGAATCTGCCGCACCAACCCGCGGTAGCCATACACCGCGCCGGCGAGCATCGCGTGCCGGGTTGATTTGCCGATCGCGCCCGGCGGTTCGAGCAGCGTGATCTTTGGCAACAAAGCAGTGCGCTGGTGGAGATAGTCGGTCATCGCTTCGAGGCCAGGCGCGATGACTCCACCGACATATTTTTTTTCGCGCGACACGATGTCGAAACTCACGGCGGTGCCGAAATCCACGACCACCACGGGCGCGCCGAAAAAGTGCGCGGCGGCGGCGGCGTTGGCGAGGCGGTCCGCGCCGATGGTGCGCGGCCGCGGGTAATCGATGCCGATGCCGAGCTCGACTCGCGCGGAGACCTGCAGGAGGGGCGTGCCGGCGAGGTGCCGCGCGAGGAGCGCGCCTTTTTCCGGCACCACCGAGCAAAGCACCGCGCGCTCAAAGCGCCAGCCGCGGAGCGCGGCGCGCAGAGCCTTCTCATCCAGCGCGCGCGTAGCGACTCTGCGCGACGACCCGAGTTTCTCCGCGGAAGACAACGCAAATTTCGTGAACGAATTGCTGTTGTCGATGAGCAGGAATTCGGACACGGCGCGCCCTCCGCCCCGTTGCGGCTTCAAAGTCGAGCCGTCCCGCGCTTCACAAACCACGGCTTTGCGTTCGCATCGCTCGTGAAGAAATCCAGAAGCATCTTGCCGACTTTGGCGCGGATGGGATCGCCGGGGTGCGTGCCATCGTGGGCAAACTCGTCGGGCGCGTAAGTGAGCCCATCGCTCTTGCGCGGCGTCGGCCCGGCGGCCCAAAGATACGGGCCCCACAGCAGCACGGGCGCCTTCACTTCCCCGCGTGAGGCGTCGGCATTGAGCGCTGCGTCGCCTTTCATCTGCTGCTGAATGAGCCCGCGAACCGCAAAGGCGCTCTCGTAGGAATACGGCTCCGGATTGAGCGCACTCGATGCGTAGCCCGCGTAAATGCGGCTCGAGAGGAAGGCGACGCGCAGATGCGGATAACGCTGCCGGGCAATTCGGAGATTGTCGGCGATGCGGTCGCGGAGCCGATCGCTCTCAGCAGGGAAGCCGGCCTCCGGGCGGATGAGTGCCTGTTTGAGCCAGACCGCCTGCACCTGCGCGGGTGTCACGCCCGCGGCGCGGAGGCGATCCTCCGCGACTTTCCATTGCGGCGAATCATTCTGCGCCCATGCCGTGGCGTCCTTGCCGCCTTGCGCGCCATCGACGATGACCACGTTGGCGGCCTTGCGCGGGTCGGGGTCGGCAAGGCGCTTGAAGGCTTGCGATTCCATCGTGGTATTGGACATGCCGAGAGTGAGCAGCACGATCTTGCCGTCCTTCGCCGGCTTGCCCTCGGCGTCGAGCGGTTGAATTTCGCGCACCGCTTTGTCCGCGAGCGCTTGCTGCACCGCGGGCGGCTCGTTGCTGCCGCCGCCATACAGGCCACCGTCCTGGCCTTTGTAGGGGGCGGTCATTTCGGTAAGTGGCACCAGCCCGGCGGCCGCGGGCGCGGGAGAGGAAAGCGCGTTGCCTTCGTTTCGTTTGCCACCGCCCTTGCCGCGCTGGCGCTTGGCGGCGTCGAGATCTTTTTGATCCTCGGCGCTGAGTTTTTCTCCGCGTTGTTCGCGCTGGTGCAGGCTCTTCGCCCTCTCCAAGTCGATGGCCGTCTTTTCGTCGGCGCGAACGGTCAGCAGAGACAGGAGGATGCAAAGGAGGGGAGTCAGTATTTTCATGCAACCGCTAACACCGCAGCGTGACGGGACGTTGCAAACTTCTCACAGCTCCTGCGCGTTTGGGAAACGCCGAAGGGTCGGGTCGTGGCGCGCGGGTTGGAGATACCGGAGCGCGATCTTAAAGAAAGGATTGAGCACCGGCGAACGGTGCCGCGCATATAAGTCCAGCGGATCGAGCGATAACTTGAGGTGTAACTTCGGATCGTAATTCAACGGTCCGGTATGGTAAGTAGTAATCCCATTACGCAAGCTCCACTCGATCACATCGCGCCAGGTAACAAAGTATAAGTGCAAATCGAGCGCTATCTCGTAATCCAGGCCTACATCGAGATCGTAAATAGTGCCGTCGTGCGCGAGGCAAAGATTGAAGGCGATAAGGCGCCCCTCCCGCCGCCAGAGAAAACAGCGCGTGCGGTCCGGCATGCGCGTGCCTATCAGTCGGAAGTAATCCTTGTTCAACTCCTCAAACTTAAAATCGGAACGGCGATAAGTCTGGAGATAGAGTGGGTATATCTCATCGAGGTGCGGAGTAATATCCTGCACCAGCTCCATCGCGATCTCCGGCCCGCCTTCGAGCGCTTTGAATTTCCGGCGCAGATTCTTGCGGAAGACCCTGCCGAGTTTTTCGCCCATGTATTGCTCGAAACTTGTGAAATCAAAATCGAGCCGCGCTCCTGGCATGCTGGGCACTCGCGCGTAGCCGCCCCGTGCGAAGCAGCCGAGCGCGTGGCGATACTTGGCCGGGAAGTCTTTCAGCAGGATGAGCGAAGCCTTTGCGTGCGGCCGATAGGCGTCGATGGCTTCGTGGAGCGCGGGCGCCACCCAGTCGGCATCGTGGTCGAGCTGGCCTTCGCCCGCGGCGCACCCGGCCATCATGATCCGGAGTTGGAGAAAGCCCGGCCAGAAGTGTCTTATTCTCTCGACCGTCGTGCGCAGGCGCAGTGGCAGCCCGGCAACGAGATCTTGTTTCACGAAAAAGAAAGGCTGCACAGCCGACTCCCCTGTCGCCTTGTGCAGGAGCAGAAAGTAACGGAACTCGAACTGCCGGCTGAGAGATTCTTCTACGATCTCGTAGTAACGAAAATCCTTTGCGCGGGTGGCAAAGGCGGCAGCTCGCTGTTCGGGCGATAAGTCCCGCGCACAATTCAGAACACAGGCGGAACCAAAGGAGGTTTGTAACTCCAAATTAGAAGGCCGCCTTTAAGGAGAGACCGGCATAAGGCGGGATGTCGGTAGAGGTCACGCCCACTTCCGCGCGATGGAAATTGAAATCCCAAATCGGCACGCATCCCGCCTCGAATTCGAGCGCCACCGACGAACTGATCTTCCAGGAAGCTCCGGCGCCTGCCCGGATCTGGAAGTAATCGACGACTGCGTTATCCAGGTTGGAAACTCCGCGAGAGCGGCCAAACCTGTCGCCAACCCGGTAAGTATCTCCACGGAAATCCGCGCCGGCAAAGAGGGTAAGTGACTTACTCACGTTATACTCGAGCCGCGGCGTCGGGAGGATCGCATCGAGCACCCACTTCTCCGCGAACTTCCAACGCAATCCCACGGCTCCGAGGACGGGATACTTGCGGTTGATATCCACACTCAACCCCGCGACGAGCGCAAGATCGGCACTAACAAAGTAAGAGCCGCCGAAGATAACCGGCGCATTAAAGTCGCGGCCGCGAAATGTGTCTTCGCCGGAATAAAAGCCAGGCTGGACTTCCAGCCGGAAGAGCCACGCGGGTCCGGCCTGGAAGTCGCCGCCGATGACTAACGTCGCGCTCTGGAGCCGGTGAGGAAGGGGCGCGCCGTTCGGCAGCCCAAAGGAATCGCGTCCGAGAGCAAAGCCAAAGCGCACGAGCAGGCCGTCCCGCACTTGAGCCGAGGCCACGGTTCGCAGTTCGAGATTGGCGGCATCGACGCTGCCGATATCCGCGCGCCGCTCGAAATGCGCGCCGCCGACCGCGCCGAGTTCGAGCTCCGTTTCCCACGAGAGCTTGGTCCCCTCTTGTGCCGGGGACTTATGAGTTAGTAAGAGCAGGCAAAGACCAAGTGCCGGGGTCGTTACTCGACTAAGTCGCAATGTCAGAAAGTAACTCATTCATTTAAGTTAGTTACTTCCCCGCGTCCTTGAGGAAGGCTTCGATGACTTTCTGCGTCTCGCGCATCATGGCGCTGCTCGAGCCCATGCGCTCGACGCCGTGCAACGCGGCGAGCGATGGCGAGGAGATAAGATCGCCGCGCCAGACCAGCGTGCAGTCAAGGCCGCCGACTTTCACCGGCCACATCTGATAAAGAGTAACAAGCACGTAGAATCCCCCGCTGGAGTAATACTGCGTATCGACCGCCTGCCACGCGTCGCCACGCGGCTTGTAATAAAGTGCGCCGAGCGAGAAGGTCGCGCGGCCCTCGACATCGAATAACTCCCAGTAAGGCGACGGTGGGAGGGAACCTTTGGCGCCGGTGAGCGGCGTCGCCTCAAGCAGCGCGGAAAATTGGCCGCGCAGTTTGACCGCGTCTTTGAGAAGGCGGGAGATTTCATCGCCGGGTCGCACGCTTTCCCTGCCGCTCTCATAAGGTGGAAGGCGGGTAACTCCGCCAGTAAGGAATGCCTGCGCGCGCTGGAGCAGTAGCTTACTCCAAAAGCTCGCGACCGGCGGCGGCAGTGCTCCGCCGCCCCCGCCACCGCCCGCGAATGTTTTTGCTTCCGCGGCGCTCATTTGCAAGTCGGAGGGGCCTGAGCTGAGGCGCTGGGTCGCGGCGGCCAGCGATTTCACGGCAGAATTGGAAGGAGCCGCGGAGATTCTCTGAAAATCGGCCGCGGTCGGATGCGCGGGGATGTCCTGATGCAGATAGACTTTGAGTTCCGGATGCCGGCCTGGATTCCATTGCAGGTGAAACTCGGCGGCCCTGGCCAGCGGCTTGCGGATGACGTAGGCGGTCTCGACGGCGAGTCCGCGCGGGAAGCTCATCGTCGCGCCGCGCGCCGCCATCACTGCGCCGCCCGCGAGTTTGTCGAGATTCACTTCCTTGAAAGCGGAAAAGGAAGCCAACTCCGCGAGGGGATCGGCGGCGCGCGCAGCCGCGGCGAAGACAAGGAAAAGAAGGGCGGCGGGGATGTGTCTGAGTGAGGCGGACATGTCTTGGCGAAAAGCGGAAGGCGAAATCGCCAAAGATCGCCGGCAGCGACAAGGTTAAAGTTGCGCTTCGACGCTACGCGTTGATCTGTCATTCCCTTTCACCCATGAATTCTTCCCTCGATCTCCTCCCCCGCCGCAAATTTCTCGCGACCTCCGCCGCCACCATCGCTGGCGCATCGCTGGTTGGTTTTCCGAATGTGCTGCGCTCCGCCCCAGCGGGCGGCACGCTGAAGGTGGCGCTCGTCGGCTGCGGCGGCCGCGGCACTGGCGCGGCCAAGCAGGCGCTGAGCGCTGACTCGAATATCGAACTCGTGGCGATGGCCGACATCGCCGAGGACCAGATCGCCAAGTCGCTCGATCAACTTCAGAAAAACGTCCCCGGCAAAGTGAAGGAAGGCGTGAAAAAATTTCTCGGTCTCGATGCGATCGACAAGGTGCTCAATGAAAACGTGGACGTGGTGCTGCTCACGACGCCGCCCGGATTTCGCCCCGCGCATTTCGAGAAGTGCGTG
This sequence comes from Chthoniobacterales bacterium, assembly GCA_038238555.1. Classification (GTDB taxonomy): domain Bacteria; phylum Verrucomicrobiota; class Verrucomicrobiia; order Chthoniobacterales; family Chthoniobacteraceae; genus JANNXQ01. The sequence goes on from JBBRXP010000088.1 coordinate 9,809, forward strand.
CAGGCGGGCAAACACACTTTTTGCGAAAAGCCGTGCGCGACCGATGCACCGGGCGTGCGCCGCTTCATGGAAGCGGGTCGCATCGCAAAGGAAAAAGGACTCGGCATGCAGTCGGGGTTTTGCTGGCGCTCAAATTACGCGGAGCGCGCGACCTTCGAGCAAATCCACGCGGGCGCCGTGGGCGACATCCGCGCCGTGCACGGCACCTACCTCGCCGGCACGCCGTGGGTAAAGCCGCGGCAGCCCGGCTGGACGGACCTCGAGTGGCAGCTTCGCAACTGGATGTATTTCACGTGGCTCGGCGGCGATCAACTCGTCGAGCAATGCGTGCATACCATCGACAAGATGAGCTGGACCTTCCGCGACGTGCTCCCCCTCAACGCGCAAGGCATGGGCGGCCGGCAGCAGCGCATCGAGGAGCAATACGGCCACGTGTGGGACCACGACTCGGTGGTCTATGAATATCCCGGCGACGCGCGCGCCTTTATCCAGTGCCGTCAGCAGGCAGGCACCTTCAATGAGACAGCCGACTACATCATGGGCAGCAAAGGCGTGTGCCGCATCAATGGCTTCGGCAAGCAGCATCGCATCAGCGGCGAGACCACCTGGAAATACGAAGGCCCGGCCAACGACATGTATCAGACCGAGCACGACGAATTCTTCAAATCGTTGCGCGACGGCCAGCCGCTCAACTTCGCCGACAAGATCGCGCAATCGACCATGATCGCCATTATGGGCCGAATGGCGTGCTACACCGGAAAGGTGATCACTTGGGAGGAAGCGCTCGCATCCACGGAATCGCTCGCACCGGAAAAGCTCGACTGGAACGGCACCTACGAAGTGCCACCCGTGGCCGTGCCGGGGCGCACGAAGTTTAGTTAGGCGGTGATAACTTCTGCGATGCTGTCAGCATCGATCATCTCCCAGGCATCCTTCTCGCCAAAATAAATGATGACATGATAATCCCTCGGCGCGCCGACATCCCTGGGTTCGTTGAAAGTGTACGTGGTGCCATTGTTCAGGCGAAGGCCGAAGGGACGGAACGGTTCCCGTTCAATCAGTTTCTTGAGCTCTTTGGCTTTCATCGACCCGCGAAAAGTAGCGGTCCGTCTGATGAGGGCAAGCCGGGCCAGTAGCGGCGAGCCCCGGGCGGGGCTTGCGGAGGATTTGCGCGCTGTTACTCCTTCATCCACTGACTTACCGATCGCCATGAACCGCCGCACCTTCCTCGCCACCACCGCCGCCGCATTCCTCACCGGCGCCCACGCAGCGCCGGGCCGGCGCAGGCTCAAGAAAGCGGTGAACCTTCACATGGTGAAAGCGAAGGACGTGTCCGTCGCCGACCGATTCAAGATCATCAAAGACGCTGGCTTCGACGGCATCGAGATCAACCGGCCCGACGCAATCCCGCTCGACGAAATTCTCGCGGCGCGCGCGGCCACTGAGCTCGAGATCGCCGGCCTCATTTGCTCGACGCACTGGGGCAAGCCGCTGAGCTCGCCCGATCCCGCCGAGGTCGAGGCGGGTCTGCGCGGGCTGCGGCTCGCGCTGGCCGATGCCGCCGAGCTCGGCTGCCCGAAGCTGCTGCTCGTTCCCGGCGTGGTGAAGGAGGGCGTGACTTACGAAGACTGCTGGAAGCGCTCGATGGCAAACATTCGCAAGGCCATTCCGGATGCGGAAAAAGCGAAGTGCAAAATCTGCGTCGAGAATGTCTGGAACAAATTCATCACGCAGGCGGAGGAAGCCGTGCGCTACGTCGATGAAATCGGCAGCCCGTGGGTCGGCTGGCATCTCGACCTCGGCAATCTCATCACCTACGAAGTGCCCGCCGAGCATTGGGTGCGCGCGCTCGGCCCGCGCGTCTTCAATCTTCACATCAAGGATTTCAGCAAAAAGAAACGCAATGCCGAGGGCGACCGCGCCGGCTTCGGTGTCGAGCTCGGTGAAGGCGACAACGACTGGCCGGCCATCATGCGCGCGCTCGATGAGATCGGTTACGAAGGCTACGGCATCCTGGAAGTCCCCGGCGGCGACGCCGCGCGCATCCGCTTCCTCGCGGAGCGGACGGACAAGCTCTTCGCGGGCTGATGCGCATGATTTCCCGGTCCCGAATCCACCTCGCCGCAGCCGCTCTCTCGCGCTTCCTTGCGTGCCTGCTGCTGCTCGCCGCTTCCGCTCGCGGCGCGGTGCGTCCGCCGAATGTCGTCTTTATCCTCACCGACAACCAGGGCGCGTGGACGCTCGGCTGTTATGGCAACCCGGACATCCGCACGCCGCACATCGACCGGCTCGCCGCCGAGGGCGTGCGCTTTACTCGCGCGTTGAGCAGCAATCCGGTGTGCTCGCCCACGCGCGCGACGTTTCTCACCGGGTTGATTCCCTCGCAGCACGGCGTGCATTCCTTCCTCGATCCGAAGTTCATGATGGGGCCGGAGGCATACGACACGCTCGCCGAATTTACCTCGCTCGGCGAAGTGCTGCGCGACTCGGGCTATGTCTGCGGGCTCAGCGGCAAGTGGCATCTCGGTGCGAATCTCACGCCGTCGGAAGGGTTCAGTTTTTGGGTGACGAAGCCCGACGGCTCGACCAACGAGTTTTACGATCAGCAGGTGATCGAAGACGGCAAAGTGCGCAAGGAAGCCGGTTACACGACGGACTTCTGGACGCGCAAAGGCATCGAGTTCATCGAGCAAAACAAGGAGCGGCCATTCTTCCTTTACCTCGCCTACAATGGCCCTTACTCGCTCGGCAACTTGATGCTCAACCCGGCGCGCAACCGGCACGCGGAGTATTACCGGGACAAGCCATTCGCGAGCTTCCCGCGCGATGCGATGCACCCGTGGCAGCAGGCCAACAAACAATTTCACAACAAGCAGGCGGCGATGGAGCGACTCGCGGCGGAAACGAGCGGAGTGGACGACGGCGTGGGCGAGATCATGGCCGCCCTCAAGCGGCTGGGCCTCGACGACAACACGCTGGTCATCTACGCGGCCGATCAGGGCTGGATGGGCGGACAGAACGGCATGTGGGGAATGGGCGATCACTTCCGGCCGATCGGCGCGCATGAATTGATGATGCAGATTCCGTTCATCTTTCGGCAGCCGGGAAAAATTCCCGCCGGCAAGACCAGCGACCTTCTCGTGAGCAATTACGACTTCATGCCGAGCGTGCTCAGCTATCTCGGCCTCGGCGACAAGATGCCGCAAAAGCCGAAATCGCCGGGACGGGATTTTTCCGCCGCGCTGCGGGGAGAGAGTCTCGAGTGGGAAAATGTGATTTTCTACGAAATGGAAACGTGCCGCGCCGTGCGGGCGGAACGTTGGAAATACGTCGCGCGATTTCCCAGCGGACCCTTCGAGCTTTACGACATGCAGGCCGACCCGCGCGAGCGCTTCAATCTTTACGGCCAGCCAGGCACGGAACCAATGCGCGCGGAACTCGCGGGGCGCCTCGACGCTTTCTTTGCGAAGTATGCCGACCCGCAATACGACATCTGGAAAGGCGGCCGCTCCAAGGCGCGGCGTTTGCACGAGTAGAAAGAGGCGGCGCCATCAGTCCGCCTTCATCATCTCAAACTCGGCTTTGCAGTGGCCGAACATTGTGATGGTCAGCGCGCCTGTGGCCTCGCCGACTTTGCGACCGGAGAGTTCGCAGGGCTTGTCGCTCGGCGCGGTGTCGAGCTTCTCAAAGGGCACGCGCAAGAGCGGCTGCGCTTCCTTGCCAAAGACGAGCAGCTCGGCGCCGCCGCTCGCGGTCTTTCCGAGGCCGAGCAGAAAGAGCTGCACGGCGGCAGGCTTGCCTTCCTCGTTGAGCGTGACGATGCGCGTGCGGTCCGATGCGACGGGCCGGCCATCGACCACGGGCGACACTTGATGACACCAAAGCTGGCCGAGCGCGGAGACACCGGCGGCTGGCGCCGCGAGCGCGGCGTCGGTGGCTCGCTTGTCGGGGACGAGAAGCACGCCGTGGGCATAGGAGGCGGCTTTGCTTGCGTCGGCATCGACGGCCACTTGCGCATCGGCCAGCGGGCCGAGCGCGGCTTGCAGCTTGAGCGCCATTTTCTGCGCCTGCTCGGCCGCCCCGGGATCCTGCGCGGAGGCGGCTTGAGCGACGAGGAGTGCGACGAGGAGAGCAAGGGAAGAGTGGAGTTTCATGGTGCTCGAAACGTCGGCTGGCGCGCGGCGGTTACGCGCGGTTCACTGTTTCTTTCGCGGCTCGACTTTCAGGATGTCGATGGTCGGCTGGCCGCGCTCTTTCATGAGCTTCTCAAACTCCGCGCGCTGCGCGGGCGTGAGCTCCTGGGCGAGTTCGGCGGTCAGGCGGTCAAGGGAGCGATTGGTCTTTTCCATCGTCTCGATGCGCGTCTGCTTGAGCTCGACGACACCGCCGTCGATGAGCGCCTGCACCTTTTCCTTCTGCGGCGGCGTGAGCTTGAGGCGCCAGTCGAGCGTGCGCATCGCGGAGACTCCCCACGCTGTGGGATTGCCGCGTTTGCGCGCCACGGCCTTGGCGAGTTCGAAGCCGACGGTGCCGCCCACCAGCCCGCTCAGGAGCACGATCGCCGCGAGGGTCACCCCGATTTTCCACCGCGCGCTCATAGCATCCAGAACAGCTCGGAGACCGTGCCGGCGACATCCGGCGTGAACGAGTCGGCGTCGGCGGCAAAGGCCAGATGCACCGCGGCAACGAGCGCCGCCGCCAGCGCGACGCCGCCGAGCACGCGCAGAGAAAACTGCTGCCACAAAGTCGCGAGCGGCGGAGCGCCGGCCGCGCGCCAGTGCGCGACCACGCGCGTGGCAAAGCCGAATGGCGCGTCCTCCGGCAGCGCGGCGGCGGCGCGGCGCGCGGCCTCGGCGCCAAGCTTCCAACGAAGGTCGAATTCATTCATAACTTGTTTTCCTTTCTCAATCTCAGCGCGTGCACGCGCAACTTCTGTCGCGCTCGAAAGGCGCGCACTTTCACTCGCGAACCGCCCCAGCCGGTGAGAGCCGAGATTTCCGCCACCGGGCGTTCCTCGAGATCGAGCAGCGTGATGATAAGCCGGTCTTCCGGGCCGAGAAAGGCGAGCAGCATCTCCATGGCCTCGCGCGCGCTCGATTCATCGGCGGGTGGCCGCGCGGGCTCTGTGCCGGCAAAGAATTCGAGCCACTCGCGTTCGCCGTCGCCGAGGTCGGCCCAGCGCCATTCGGGCCGGCGCTTCTCGGCGCACAAGGCATCGAGGCAGGTCGTCACCGAGAGCCGCGCCATCCAGTGCTCAAAGGGCACGTCGTCGCGTCCGCGGTATTGATCGAGGCGGGTGAACATTTTCAAAAAGATTTCCTGCGCGAGATCGTCCTCCTGCACGCGCCGCGGCCGGTGCGCGCGCGCGATGCGGAGCACGAGCGGGTGCAGATGCTCGACGAGTGCGCGGGCCGCCGCTTCATCGCCCGCGCGCACGCGGTCGAGGCACGCGGGCACATCAAGGGCATCGGGCGGCATGTGCGCATTGCATCCCGTGGAGAACGCCGCGGGCAAGGCGCGGGTTACAGCGCCGCGCGCAGCACGCCCACGGCCGTGTCGAGCTCGGCCTCGGTGTTGTAGAAGTGCGGGCTGAAGCGGAGGTAGTCGCGGCCGTCGCGATCGTGCCGCAGCGAGGCGACGATGCCCGCTTTTTCCAACGCGGCGAAGAGCACCGTGGAGCTTGCGCTCGCGTGGCGGAAGGTGGTGATGCTGCTCGCGGTCGGACCGTCTCGCGGGCCGAGGAGCGCGAAGCCGAGCGGCTCGATGCGCGCCAGGAGGTGCGCTTTCAGCTCGAGCAGCCGCGCCCCCACCGCGGCGATGCCGTGCGACTCGATGAGCGCGATGGCGGCCTGCATGCCGTAGATGCCGGCGGCATTGAGCACGCCAGGCTCGTAGCGTTGCGCGGTGGGCACAAAGCGCACCTCGTCTTGCGCGACGAAGTTTGGCGACATCACATTCCACGCGCCGAGCAGCGTGGGCCGCACGAGCTCGAAGTGTTTCTTCTTCACATACACGATGCCGATGGCGAGCGGGCCGAGCAGCCACTTGTGCGCATCGGCGCTCAGGAAATCGACGTGCTCCACGCGCAGCGGAAAGGCGCCGAGGGTCTGGATGGCATCGAGCGAGAAGAGCACGCCGCGCTCGTGCAGCAGCGCGCCGATGGCATCCACGTCGATACGGTAGCCGGTGAAAAAATGCGCGCTCGCCAGCGCCACCAGCCGGGTGCGCGGCGTGAGCGCGGCGGCCACGAGCTCCGGCGTGATGGCGCCCGGCTCCTCCGGCTCGAGCGAGCGCACCAGCACTCCGCGCCGGCGCAGTTCGATCCACGGGTAGACGTTGGCCGGATAATCGCCGGCGTAGCACAGCACCTCGTCGCCTGCGCGCCACGCGATGCCATTGGCGAAGAGCGACAAGCCGAGCGAGGTGGGCCCAAGCAGCGCGATCTCGCCGGGCTCCGCGCCGATGAATCGCGCGCACGCCCGCCGCGCGTGGCCGATGTCCGCAAGCACGTCGCCGAATTCCTGATGATTGTCCGACGCCCGCCTCGTGTAATCGCACACCGCGTCGGCGACGCATCGCGGCAGCGCGGTGACGGCGGCGTGCGCGAGGAAAATTTTCTCGCGGCAAACAGGGAAGAGGGAGCGCCGGGCGGCTTCGTCGGGATGGAAGTTCATGATCTGAAACCTGCAACCTGAGTTTCAGAAACTGCACGCGAAGCGCTCTTCACTCAGGTTTCAGGTTTCAGGTCTTCCTTCTCACCTCAGTTTGGTGCTCACGGTGAATTCTCGCACCACGACCCCTTCGCCCGTGTTGGGATCGACGGTGGCTTTCTCATGCACTTGGAATTCGTGCGGAGGCGGAACGCGCAGCGGGGGTCGGGGCTGGAAGTGCGTCCAGATCATGACCACCGCGATGTGCACCACCAGGACGCCCAGCGCGATGCAGAGCCAGAGGCGCGCGTTCACCGCCGGCGGGTTTTCTGGGCCTCGTCGATCAACTTCCAAAAATCCTTCTGCCGCCCGAGTTGATCGTCCTCAGTCATCGGCAGCTTCGAGCGGAAGAGGAAATCGCGGATGGTGTTCTTGTGCAGCACGCGATGGACGGTGATGCCGTCGCCGGTCTTTTCAAAGTAGATGCGGTAGTCCCGGGCGCGGAAGCGCAGCAGCCGCTTCCCGTCGCGTTCGAGCACGCCGAATTTCTCTCCATCGAGCTGCTCGAGATCTTCCGGGACAAACTGAAACTCGGAGAGCAGATCGAGCTGCATCGTCTTTGGAAGCGCGGACATTTCGGCGGCGCTGATTTCATTGAAGACGATCTGAAACATCTTTTTCCGGCTAAGCCGCCGCCAACACGCGACGCAGTTTGCCGATGACTTTCGGCAGCGTGTCGATCGCCCGCTCGATCTCGGCGCGCGTGGTGAATCGACTCAAGGAAAAGCGCAGGCTGGCCCGCGCGCGCTCGTCGCTGAAGCCCATCGCCTTGAGCACATGGGAGGCGTGCACCGAGCCCGTGGTGCAGGCCGAGCCGCTCGAACACGCGATGCCATGCTGATCGAGCAGCATGAGAGCGCCTTCCGCGTCCACTCCCTCAAAGGCGAGGTTCGATGTGTTGGGAAGGCGGCGCTCGCGGTCGCCATTGACTTGCGCGCCGTCGGTCCGTGCGAGCACGCCGCTTTCAAAATCATCGCGCATCGCGCGCACTTCCCGCGCCTCGTGCTCCATGAACTCCCCCGCGATCTCGCACGCCTTCCCGAGCCCGACGATGGACGCCACGTTCTCGGTGCCCGCGCGTTTCCCGTGTTCCTGCCCGCCGCCGATGAGGTAAGGCACAAACTTCGCGCGCTTGTTGACATACAGCACGCCGACGCCTTTCGGGCAGTGCAGCTTGTGGCCGGAGAGGGAGAGAAAATTGATCTTCGACTCCGCCATGCGCAGTGGGATTTTGCCGACGGCCTGCACCGCGTCCGAGTGAAAGAGCGTGCGCTTTGCCCGCACGATCTCGGCGATTTCGTGCACGGGAAAAATCACGCCCGTCTCGTTATTGGCCCACATCGCGGTAACGATCGCGGTGTCCGGTCGGATCGCTTTTTCCAACTCGCCGAGATCGACCTGCCCGCGTGCATCCACGCCGAGCCACGTGACTTCCCAGCCGCGCTTGGCCAGCGTCTCGCAGTGCTTGAGGGTGGCGCTGTGCTCCACGCGCGTGGTCACGATGTGCTGCCGGTCCCGGTCGAGTTGAAGCGCGGAGTGGATCGCCGCATTGGTCGATTCGGTGCCGCAGCTCGTAAAGACAATCTCCCCCGGCTCGCAGCCGAGCAGCGCCGCCACCCGCTCGCGTGCGCCATCCAGCGCCTTGCCCACTTGGCGGCCGAAGCGATACCCACTCGATGGGTTGCCGTAAAACTCAGTGAGGAAAGGCATCATCTCCTCGACCACGGCAGGGTCCACGCGAGTCGTCGCGTTGTTATCGAGATAGATCAGTTCGCTGGTCTTCATTCGGCGAGGGCGCGGAGAATAGTGCACGGGCCATCGTGGCGCCAATCGAACTTTGTGGCATGACTCCCCGCGGCCTTTGCGGTGCGCCTAAACCGTCGTTCCCGCTAAGCGTCGCCGCCGCGCGGAATCGCAGAAGTCAATCGCCCCTACACCCGAGCCCGGCAGGCTTTTCGCATTTCGCGTTATTAGAAGTCTTCTGACATTCCATCGTAGCCGTGCGCCACTTGGATGGGATGGCCGACGCGCTCGAGGGTGCGGCGCGTGAGGTTGAGCTTGGTCTCGAGGAATTCATCGTCGTGCGTCGGGTCGTGATGGGTGACGATCCAGCGCTTCACGCCAGCGAATTTCATGAGCACCGCGGCATTGGCGATGGAGCTGTGGCCCCAGGCGATTTTGTCGGGATACTCGCCGGCGGTGTATTGCGCCTCGTGGATTACGAGGTCGGCGTCGCTCAGGAAGTCGATCATCTTTTCGTACGGCACAAAGGCCGGGTCGTCGCGCGCGATGGATTGCGGCGGGCCAGTGTAGCCTTGCAGGAACTCATTGTCGGGCACCCACGCGATCTTGCGGCCGGCAGCTTCGATCTTGTAGCCGACGGTCGCGCCGGGGTGCTGGGCAAAGGTCCAGTGGATCTTTGCGCCGCCGATGACGATCGGGTTGGCGTCGAGCTGGCGGAAGACGATCTCGCTATTCATGTCCTGCATCTGCACGGGGAAGTATTCGCGGTCGAGCTGGCCCTGGAAGACGCTGCGCAAATCTTTGCCGAGCCCCTCGGCGCCGTGGATGGTGATTTCAAATCCGGGCGAATACGCGGGCGTGAAAAAGGGGAAGCCCTGGATGTGGTCCCAGTGGGTGTGGGTGATGAAGAGGTGCAGCCGGCGGCAGGGCGCTTTCATGATGTCGATGCCGAGATCGCGAATGCCGCTGCCGGCGTCGAAGATGAATTTTTCTCCTTCGAAATCCACGCACATGCAGGAGGTATTGCCGCCGTGGCGCAGGAAGCGCGCGCCCGGCACCGGCGTGGATCCACGCGTGCCCCAGAGTGCAAAGCGGGGTTGGTCGTGAAGGGAGGTCATCGCACGAGTAATGAGGATCGAGGGTGCGATTGGCAAAGCGGATGTTATGCCGTGGCTGAAACCTGAAACCTGAGTGGAAGAAAAACCTGAAACCTGAAACCTGAGTTTCGGAACTCGCGTGAAGCGCTCTTCACTCAGGTTTCAGGTTTCAGGTTTCAGGTTTCGGCCTATGGTGGCGCGTTTTATTTTCCCAATGATCGATAACCACGAAACCGGCCGGGCGGTCGAACGCGCGCTTCTCGTCGGCTCTTATACCCAAGCCGCCTCCCGCACGGAAGCGGCCAGCTTGCTCGCGGAGCTCGAGGAGCTGGTGGGCACCCTCGGCATCCCGGTCGTGGATCGCATGCTGGTGCATCATCGGGAGCTGCACGCGCGTTACCTCATCGGCAGCGGCAAGGCGGCGGAGATCGCGGCGCGGGCAAAGGAACAAGGACTCGACATCATTATTTTCGATCACGAGCTCTCGCCGAGCCAGCAGCGCAATTGGGAGGAACTCGCAGGCATCACCGTCATCGACCGGCAGGAGGTGATCCTCGACATCTTTGCGCGGCGCGCACGGACGAGCGAGGCGCGCCTGCAGATCGAGCTGGCGCAAATGGAATACTCCCTGCCTCGGCTTACTCGCGCGTGGGGCCATCTCGTGCGGCAGGGCGGCGGCATTGGCGCGCGCGGCGAAGGCGAGACGCAGCTCGAGCAGGACAAGCGGCGCATCCGCACCGCCATCGACCGCTGCAAGCGCGAGCTCGCGACCGTGCGCAGCGCGCGGGCCACACAGCGGAAAGATCGGCAGCGCACGCCGGTGCCCAATGCGGCCATCGTGGGCTACACCAACTCCGGCAAATCCTCGCTGCTGCGCCGGCTCACCGGCGCGGAGGTGCTCATCGAGGACAAACTCTTTGCGACGCTCGACACCACCACGCGCAAGGTGGCGCTGCCGAGCCAGCAGCCGCTGCTGCTCACCGATACCGTGGGCTTTGTCCGGCGCCTCCCGCACCGGCTCGTCGAGGCCTTTCGCGCCACGCTCGAGGAGGCGGCGCTCGCGGATTTCCTCATCCACTTGCTCGATGCCTCGCAGGCCGAGGTCATCGAGTTTTACAACACGACGATGAAGGTACTCGCCGAGCTCGGGGCCGACGAGCGGCCGATGATCGTGGCCTTCAACAAAATCGACAAGGTGGACGACCCGGCCGCGCTGGCCGCGTTGCGCCGGCATTTCCCCGGCGCCCTTTTCCTCTCGGTGCACACGGGCGCCGGCATCGAGGAGCTCATCGCGCGGATGGGCGAGATGATCGCCGCCGACTCGGCGACGCGCGAGCTGCGCATCCCGCAGCATGAGACCGGTCTCATCGCGCGGCTGCATCGGGAGGCGCGCGTGCTCGAGACGCAATACGACGGCGACGCGGTGCGCCTGGTCGCCGTGCTCCCGCGGCGGATGGAGGAAAGCTGCGCACCGTATGTCATCGAAAGCTCATTGCCAAGTGCGGCACGCGATGTGCAGTCTCCACCGGCATTCCCGCTCCCGGTGGCCGGCCATGCGCCGTGAGCAGGGGTGCCGTTTGAGTTAGCAGAGACCAACCCATGTCATTTCTCGACCGTTTTAAGCGCAAGGAGCCCGCGACGCAGGCACCCGAGGCGAGACCGGATCCAGCGCCCAAAAAGATCGAGCCTCCCACCCGCCAGCCCGCGCCGGCATTGGCTTCCGGGCCGGTGCCGCGCTTGAGGCCCGCCGCAAAAAAAGAAGATCGGCCGCCCGCGGGAAGCTCCTTTGTGGCATCGCCGGTCCGCGCTTCGGAAGTGCACGACATGGCTCTCGAGCTCGGCGATTTTCTGCACCGCATCCCGCAGAATCTCCTCCAACCCGGACCGCACGATGTCCACCAAGTGCTCCGCTTCAAGGTGGACGAAATGGCAGACCGCATCGGTCGCGGGCAGACCACCATCCAGCTCGCGGAGATTTTCCGGCAGGTGCCGAATATCTTTCGCAGCGAGACGCGGGTGCCGGCGGACGTGGAGATTCGTTTCCCGTGGCAGAAGGTGATGATGCTGCTCAACCAGTCGCGCGGCGCGCGCAAAGGAGCGGCCTTCACCGAAGCGGCCGCCAATGCGCTCTCCGACAAACTCAAGAGCAAGCGCCCCGTTCGCAACATCGTCCCACTCAAGCCCGAGCCGCCTGGCGAAGCCGCGGCTCCAGAACTCAAGCCCGCCCAGAGCGAAGCGCCGGCTGCCCCGCCTGTTCCCATTCCGCCCGCCGCGACTAAAGCAACGCCGCCGACCGACGCATCTCTCCCCGCCGCGCCTGCGCCGGAGGACGACGACCGGCTCTCTCGCGAAGAAATCCTGCGCGCCCGCGACGTGGCCCACCGCAGCCTCTTGCGCGTGAAAGGCGAATCCGAACGGGCGCTCGCCGCGGCCCGGGACGAACGCAAGGCGATCGCCGACGAGCGCGACCGCATCGCCGCCGAACTCGAGCGAGCGAAAAAGGAAATCCACGACAAGATCGAACAGGCCGAGTTTGAGAAATCGGTCGCTGCCAGGAGCGCGGAGAGCCTTCAGAAACTCGTGAAGGAACGCGACGCACTCCTGCAGAAAAAAGGCTCGAAGCCCGCGGAGACCGAACCCTTGCGCGAGGACCACCAGCAGAAGATCGGCGAGCTGCAGCAACGCCTGGCCGAACTCGATGACCGGCAGCGCGGCGCGCTCGAGGAACTTGCCGCCGAGCGGGAAAAGCGGGCGAAACTCGAAGAAACCGCCGCCACTCTGCGCGCGGAATTGGAAGCGGAGGCGCGGAAACGCGGCGCGCAATTCAACGTGGCGATCGATGAGTTGCAGGGGCATCTCAAGACGGCTCGCGACCGTCACGCCAGGCTCTCCGCCGAGCTCGATGAAGCTTATTCCGCAAATGCCGGGAGCGCCGCGCAACTCGAAGAAGCCACCGCCGCGCTGCGTCGCGACCTGGAGGCCAGCGCGCAGAAACGCGAGGCCGAACTCACCGCAGAACTGGAACAGGCTCGAGCCGGACAAAGTCACGACACGAAGGAACTCGAAGAAGCCACCGTTTCTCTCCGCAGCGAATTGGAAGCCGCCGCCCGTGAGCGCGAGGGGGAGACACAGCGAGCTCTCAGCGCGCTCGATCAAGAGCTCGCCGCCGCCAACGAGCAGCGCAAAAAACTCGCGGAAGAAATTGAGGACGCGAAGACTTCCGCCGCGCGCACACTTGAAGAAACCGCCGCCGGCCTTCGCCGTGAACTGCAAGCCGCAAGCGCGGGCGAGACCGAAGCTTGCGCGACGCTCGCAGAATTGGAAAAGCAGCTCGCGCTGGAGCAGGACCGGCGCATCGAACTCGCCGCCGAACTCGATCGGGCGCGCTCCGCCCAGAGCGACACGGTCGCCGCGCTCGAAGAACGTTTCGATCGAGAAAGCGCGAAACAAGTCGAGGAGGCGACCGCGGCATTGCGCGCCGAATTCGACGCGACCGTCAGCAAGCGCGAGATCGAGACGCAGCAAGCTCTCAGCGAACTCGAACAGAATCTCGCCGCCGCCAACGAGCAGCGCGTAAAACTCGCGGAGGAGATCGAGCACGCGAAAAGTTCCGCCGCGCGGACACTCGAAGAAAACGCCGCCGGCCACCGCGATGAATTGCAAGCCGCGAGCGCAGGCGAGACCGAAGCGCGCGCGGCGCTCGGGCAATTGCAGGAGCAACTCGCCGCCGAACTCGATCGAGCGCGCGCCGCCCAGAGCGACACGGTCACGGCGCTCGAAGAACGCTTTGATCGCGAGAGCGCAAATAAGCTCGATGACATGCGCGCCGAATTCGATGCCGCCACGCAGGAACGCGAGGCTCGCGCGGAGCAAGCGCTCGGAGAACTCCGCGACCAACTCACCGCGGTCCAGGATGCGCGTGCACAGATCGAGGAAGACGCCGAACGCGCCAAACGCGAGAGCGCAACGAAGGAGGAAGAGCTGGGCGCTGCGTTTCGACAGGAATTTGAAGCTGCCGCGCAGAAGCGCGAAGCCGAGGCGGCCCGCGCGCTGCAAGAACTCTGCGATGAGCTGAATGCAGCCCGTGGCGATCGTGCGCGGCTCGACGACGAATTTTCCCTGGCCCGAGCGGCGGCCGCCGCGGCCGCGGGA
>JBBRXP010000089.1:0-23388 GCA_038238555.1 Chthoniobacterales bacterium
CCGATGGGCAGATCGGCTGCATCTTCGACGGCACCGCTGAGCAGGGGGAATTTGAAAACCATCGAGGCGCTGCCGTCCTGCTCGCGCGCTTCACGCTCGGATGGCTTACCGACGGCAAAGACGAGCACCCGTGAAATCTGTAATTCCAACGCTCCCCGCCCTCACTCCACTCCACCCATGAAAACCAAACATCCCCTCCTCGCGCTGGCGCTGTTCGCCGGTGCGCTCACCGCCCGCGCGGAAACCCATGACGATCCGCTCGCCGCGTGGCGCAGCGGCGTGAAGATCAGCGCGGTCTCGCCTCAGCCGGGGCGGCACACGATCCATACTTACTACCTGACGTGCCCGGAGAGTCCGGACGGAACGCGCGTGCTTTTCTACGTCTCGGCCACGCCGGAGGGGCATCACGGCGATCTCATCGTGCGCGAGCGCGCCACGGGAAAGGAAACCGTGATCGCCAGGGACATCGACACCGAGGACGCGCACCGCGCCGCGTGCCAGCAGTGGATCAGCGGCGGCCAGCGCGTGGCATATCATGATGTGAAGGATGGCCGCTGGAGCGTGCATGTCGTGGAACTCGATGGGCTGGCCGACCGCAAGCTGGCCGAGGACCGGCAGCTCTGCTTCGGGCCGGCGGTCGGCGACGTGGCGCCGATCAACGGCTGCCATTGGAATCCCGGCGCGCACCGCGACCTGGAGTTGCTCAACGTCGCGTCGGGCGAAATCACCACGGCGCTGACCATTGCCGACGTGGAGAAGAAAAACGGCGACTGGCTGGCGAAGGAGTTCGGCGGCAAACCCATTTCGATTTTCTTCCCGAACATTTCGCCGGACGGGAAGCGCGTGTTTTTCAAGATGTCGGCCCCGGGCGAAGACGGACCCGCGAACAATTTCCGCTCCAAGAAGGCCAGCCACCGGCAGGGTCTCTTCGTCTATGACCTGCCGACGAAGCAGCCGGTGTGGATGCGCGAGAAATGGGGCCACCCCGCGTGGCACCCGGATTCGCGCAAGCTCATTGAAGTCGGCAACGTTTTCTTCGACCTCGAAAATGGCGGGCAGATGATTCGCCTGGCCGGCTTGCCCCAAATGCCAGGCTGCCACCCTGCGGTCAGTCCAAATGGCCGGCTGTTTGTCATGGATGGACTGCTTGATTTCATCGGCGGCCCCAAGGGCCAGTGGGGCGTGGTAGTCTGCGACGTGCGCGGAGGGCAGTCCCAAGTGCTGCACCGCTTCGACAACTCGCATGGCGCCAAGTCGTGGCGGAAGAATCACCCGCATCCGATCTTCAGCGCCGATGGACGGCGCATTTATTTCAACGTCAACGAAAGCGAGTGGACGCAACTCCACGTCGCGCAAGCGGGCGGCGAAAAATGAATGCGCGACGTGTCATGGCCGGTGCCGTATCGGCGGTCGCACGAGACCGCGTGGGTTCTGGCGGATGCCTTCCTCATCCAGTGGCTCCACGCGCAGGATGCCATTAGCCCAAAAGGCAACTGGCTCGCCCCGAATCGAACCACCAATATGAAACCGGCTCAACGATGATAGAAGCGCCACGCGCAAACAGTAAGTGCCCGCCTAACATGAAAACGAATAGCACCGGCAAAGCGTGGTTAGCTTCGACCGTGATGCTAACGGTCTTGTCGGTCGCAGCTCCGGCAGCGGACAAGCCGCGCGACTTAACTTCCCGCGCGCCGAAGTTCACTTTCGCCGACGGACTCCCGGAGCAGGAGGCGCAACTCAAAGCGAATCCGCAGATGCAGCATTTCCGCGAAGCGCGGCGCAAGCTCGCCGATGATCCGTTCGCCCCCACCTATCATTTCTGCAGCCCGGAGGCGCCGCTCAACGACCCGAACGGACTCTGCTTCTGGCAAGGCCGCTGGCATCTCTTCTATCAAACCAAACCGCCTGAAGATGGCCGCTGGCACTGGGCCCACGCGGTGAGCGAGGACTTGATCCACTGGCGCGACCTGCCTTATGCGCTCCATCCGAATCCCGAGGAGCAGTGTTATTCCGGCTCGATCCTGATCGAAAAAGATCGCGCCATCGCGATGTATCACGGGAGGGAGTTGGGCAACATGGTGGCGGTGTCTCACGACCCGCTGTTGCTGAATTGGGAGAAGGTCACCGGCAGCACGGTTATCCCGCTGAACAAGGATGGAAAACGTTTCCACTTCCTCTCTTTCGAGCCGCTGCCTTACCGCATCTACGACCCGTGCATCTGGAAGAAAGACGGCTTCTATTACTCACTCTCCGGCTCCGTGGAATACACCGGCCCGGCCGGCAAGCCGGTGCCCGCCGAGTTTCTCTTTCGCTCGAAGGATCTCGCGACGTGGGAATTCGTGCATCAGTTCCTCGAAAACGATCGCTTCACAAAAGTCGGAGACGACGGGGCGTGCCCGTATTTCTGGCCGATTGGCGACCGGCACATCCTGCTCTTCTTCAGGCACACGAGCAGCGGCCAGTATCTGCTCGGCGACTATGACGAGCAGCGCGACAAGTTCGCCGCCACCGCGCATGGGCGGTTCAACTTCGGCCCCGTCTCGCCCGGCGGCGTGCATGCGCCGTCGGCCACGCCCGATGGCAAGGGCGGCGTCATCGCCATTTTCAACGTCAATCCCGCCATCACCGCGAAGGGCGCGAATGGGATCATGACTTTGCCGCGACGGCTGACGCCTGCTCGGCAAAGATGAACTCGGCATCGAGCCCGCCGGCGACATCGAATCGCTGCGCGGCGAGCCTCAGCACGTCCCAGCGATGACGCTGCCCGCGAATCAAGAAATCGTGCTGCCCGCGATTCACGGCAACGCCTTGGAAATCATCGCCGAGATCGATCCGAAGAACGCACCGATGGTGGAATTGAACGTCCTGCGTTCGCCGAACAAAGAGGAGTTCACGCGCCTCGCGCTGTTCAAAAATCGCAACGTCACCAGCCGCTTCATGCCGCCGCAGCAGAAGCTCGGCGTCGTCACCCTCGATGGCTCGCGCGCCTCGCAACGGCCCGATGCGCTCTCCCGCCCGCCCGACACCGCCAGCGTCTTCGTGCCGCCGGACGAGCCGTTCAAGCTGCGCATCTTCATCGACCGCGGCATCGTCGAAGTCTTCATCAATGGCCGCGAATGCCTCGCCATGCGCGTCCATCCCGGCCATGACGACAGCCTCGGCGTCTCGCTCATGGAGCAGGGCCAGGAGGCGGCGCTGAAATCCCTCACCGCCTGGCCGCTGAAAAGCATCCACGAGTGAATGCGACCACCTCCCTCACACCGTTAGGAAAACGATTGGAACAACAAGTCGCATGAACTGAATGGCGCCCCGGCTGAGGCGCGCCTGTCCCCCAAACCATGAAAACACGATTGCTCGTCGCCTTGTCCGCAACGCTGGCCTTTGCCAGTGGACGGGCGCGAAGGGTGGAGGAGCGCCCGCGCTTCATCGCGATTTCATCACCGGCGCGCAACCCTCGGTTTTCCGCATCGAAGTTCGACGGACGGACATGAATGCCGATCATCCCAAGGCAGGTTCGCGCATTCCGTGGCTGCCGGCTTTTGCGGCGGCCGTCTGGGCCATCGGCGCGATCAACCCCGCTCCGAGCAGGGGGCAGGAGCCGCCGCCGCGACCCAACATCATCTTCATCCTCGCGGATGATCTGGGTTACGGGGATCTGAAGTGTTACGGACACCCCCGGATCAAAACTCCGCGCTTGGACCGGCTGGCTGCTGAGGGACACGCTTCATGGAATTCCACGTCAGCCCTTCCGTCTGCTCACCCTCGCGCGCTTCCGCCATCACCGGCCAGGCGCCATCGCGCTGGCACATTTACGCCCCGTTCGTGTGGCTCGAAGACAACGCCCGCCGCGGCATGCCGGTCTGGCTGGATCCCAAGGCCCCGTCGCTGCCACGGGCCTGCAGCAGGCGGGCTATCGCACCGCGCACTTCGGCAAATGGCACCTCGGCGGCGGCAGCGCACGCATCTTCGCCGGCAAGGCCATCAACAGCGCCGACGCGCCGCCGGTGACCGCGTATGGATTTGATGAGGCCCGGACCATCTTTGGCAATGGCCCCACTTGGAGAGGCACCCAGCCGGTCGAGGAGCCGCACGAGATTTATCCCTATAAAGATGACGCGTGGCTGGCGTCGTCCAGCGAACGCATCGCCAGCGCCGCGATTGAGTTCACCGAGCGTCACGTGCGCGACCATGCCGAACAGCCGTTTCTGGTGAACGTCTGGTTTCACGCCCGGAAGCTTCGAAAGGCGGTGAACCTCGCGATGGTGAAGATCGCGGGAGCGTCGGTCGTGGACCGTTTTCTCGCGGTGAAAGAGGCCGGGTTCGATGGTATCGAGTTTCATCGTCCGTCCGATCTGCCGCTCGACGAAATGATCCGCGCGCGCGACGCGAGTGGATTGACGATCGCGGGAGTCAATTGCGCCACCAATTGCGGCAAGCCTCCCACGCATCAGGATTCCGCCGTGCGCGAGCAGGGATTGCGCGGCTTGAAGCTCGCTTTGCAGGAAGCTGGCGAGCTCGGCACCCAGCGCCTGCTTCTCGTGCCGGGCATCGTGAACAAGGACATCTCCTACGCGGAGGCTTACGCGCGCGCAGACGGCGATCAAAGAAGCGGCGCCGATCGCGGAGAAAGCGAAGTGCAAGATCGCGGTCGAAAACGTCTGGAACCAATTCCTGTTCAGTCCGCTCGAGGCGGCGCGGTTCGTGGACGAGATTGGCAGTCCGTGGGTCGGCTGGCACTTCGATATCGGCAATGCCGTCACCACCGGCTGGCCGGAGCAATGGATTCGCATTCTCGGCCAGCGCATCCTCAACGTTCACATCAAAGACTTCAGCCGAAACAAGCAGGAGAGTGAAGGCTTGAGCAAGGGCTTCCGGGTGGAATTCGGCGAAGGCGATGTGGATCGGCCCGCCGTGATGCAGGCGTTCGATGAGATCGGCTAAGAAGGTTTCGGCATCGCTGAAGTTCCGGGCGGAGATGCGGCGCGATTGAAGTTCCTCGCCGAGCGGATGGATAAGCTCTTCGCGAACTGAGCCGCTGCGAAAGACGGCTTGCCAGCAGCGGCATTGCGTTCCGGAGACGGCCAAACGGAAAGTGCGCCTTTTGCTTCGTCCATCGGCGGGTTGAATATGTCGTCATGCACTTCGACAATCGATTGCGTTTCGTGTTTTGGGCGACTGCGGCATTGGTATTTTGCGGACTGCCTGCCAGCGCTGCGGAGGAAAACAAACGACCAAACATCCTTTTTGCGATTGCAGATAACTGGGCCTGGCCGCACGCGAGCGCGCTTGGCGATCCGACGGTCAAGACGCCGGTGTTTGACCGCGTGGCGCACGAAGGCGTGCTCTTCACGCACACATTTTGTCCGGTGCCATCATGTTCGCCGACGCGCTCGGCGATGCTCACCGGCCGCCCGGCGCATCAGCTCGAGCATGCGGCGAATCTTTGGAGCGCGTTTCCGAAAAAGTTTCGCGTCTTCACCGACATGCTGCGGGAGTCGGCCTACGACGTCGGGTTCACCGGCAAAGGATGGTCGCCGGGAAATTACAAGGACTTCGGCTGGGCGGAGAATCCCGTCGGCAAGGAGTTCAAAGACTTCGGGCAGTTCATGCAGGAGCGCGACGCGGCGAAGCCGTTTTTCTTTTGGCTCGGCGATCAGAATACCGCGCTCAAGGGCTGGCATTACGATGCGGAAGGCGGGGCCGGCCCGGATCGCGCGAGCATCGCCGTGCCGCCGATCTTTCCCGACTCGCCCGACGTGCGAAAGGCGATGCTCGCTTACTACGGCGGCGTGCAGCGGCTCGACCTGGCGGTGGGCGATGCCATCGCGCTGCTCGAAAAAGCGGGCCTGCTGGAAAACACGATCGTCATCTACACCAGCGACAATGGCTGACAGATGCCGCGCGGACTGGCGAACTGTTACGACACCGGCTGCCGCGTGCCGCTGGCGATCCGCTGGGGAAGCAGGCTGCAGGCGGGTCGCAAGTCGGACGAGTTCATCGATCTCACCGATTTCGCGCTGACGATTCTCGATCTGGCGGGACTCAAACCGTTGCCGGAAATGACCGCGCACAGCTTCGCCGACGTGCTGCTCGGCAAGCCATCCGCCACGCCGCGCGACTGCGTTTTTCTCGAACGCGAGCGTCATGCGAATGTTCGCCGCGGCGATCTCGGTTACCCGATGCGCGCCATTCGCACGCGCGAGTTTCTCTACATCCGCAATGTCCGCCCGGATCGCTGGCCCGCGGGCGATCCGCAGCTTTATTGGGCGGTCGGCGACTACGGCGACGTCGATCAAACGCCGGCGAAAGAGTTCATTCTCCAACATGCCGACGAGCCGGAGATTCGGAAATATTTCGCGCTGTCGTTTGCCAAGCGCCCGGCGGAAGAGCTCTACGATCTCCGCAAAGATCCCGCCCAGCTCACCAACGTCGCCGCTCTCGCCGATTACGCCGGCACAAAGCGCCAACTCGGCGAGCGGCTCGATCGCTGGATGCGCGACACCGCCGACCCTCGCGTCGATCCCAGCTACGATGGCTTCGACAAGTATCCGTATTTCGGCGGCAAGATGAAGAAACAATAGCACGTTCGATATCCATGACGCATTCCAGCCAGCTCCTTCTCGTATT
The DNA here is from genome assembly GCA_038238555.1 of Chthoniobacterales bacterium. Classification (GTDB taxonomy): domain Bacteria; phylum Verrucomicrobiota; class Verrucomicrobiia; order Chthoniobacterales; family Chthoniobacteraceae; genus JANNXQ01. The sequence goes on from JBBRXP010000089.1 coordinate 6,628, forward strand.
CTGCTCGGCAGCCTTCTCGTTGCAGTTCGCACGTAGCGCGGAAGTCACCGCCGCCCCACTTGCGCCAATCCACGTGCCGCCGGGCTTTGTCGTGGAAGTGGCCGCCGCGCCACCGCTCGTTGGCTATCCGATGATGGCGTGCTTTGATGAGCGCGGCAGGCTCTTCATCGCGGAGAGCGCGGGCTTCAACATGGACGAGAAGCAGCTCATGGAGAAGCGGCCGAATTTCATCCGCATGCTCGAGGACACCGACGGCGACGGAGTCTTCGACAAGTCGACGATCTTCGCTGACAAGCTCGCGCTGCCGAACGGCGTGCTCTGGCATGAAGGCGCGCTGTATGTCGCCGAGATGCCGGGCATCTGGCGGTTCACGGATTGCGACGGCGATGGCGTGGCGGAGAAGCGCGAGCATGTCGCCGGCAACGTGCGCTCCAACGGGATGTCCTCGACATTGCACGGGCCGGTATGGCATCCCAGCGGCCGCCTTTTCTGGTGCAGCGGCCAGCAAGGTTACAGTCTCGACAAGACCGCCGAGCCTCCGCCGGGCCGCATCGCGCCGGGCGTCTTTTTTCTAAAGCCCGACGGCGCGGAGCACGAGGTCTTCGCCGTCGGCGGCAGGGCCAATCCCGTCGAAGTGACTTTCAACGACGAAGGCGAAGTCTTCGGCACGATCGCGATTCACGACACCATCGATGGTCGGCGGGACGCGCTGATGCATTGGGTTTACGGCGGCGTCTATTCGCACAATCCGAACGATCCCGTTCCGCTCAAACGCACGGGGCCAAATCTACCGCCGCTGAGCCGTGTCGGACAGGTCGCGCCCGCGGGTCTGACGAGTTATCGCAGCGGCAGCTTCGGACCGGAATATCGCGGCGATATTTTCTGGTCGCAGTTCAACACCCGCCGTGTCGTGCGGACGCGGATCGAACGCGCGGACGCAACCTTCCGCTCAAAGGACGAAGACTTTCTCGTCAGCGACAGCGTCGATTTTCATCCGACCGACGTGCTCGAAGACGCCGACGGCAGCTTGCTGGTGATCGACACCGGCGGCTGGTTCCGTCACGGCTGTCCGACCTCGCACCTGGCGAGGCCGGAGATCAAAGGCGGCATTTATCGCGTGAAGCGAAAGGACGCGCCGCCCCTCGCCGATCCGCGGGGGATGAAAGTCGATTGGGCGCACGCGACCGCGGAGCAACTTCTCGCGCTCGAAGATGATGCACGGCCAGCCGTCGCGGATCGTGCCGTGGCCGCTCTCGCGAAGCTCGGCGACAAGGCGATCGCTGCATTGAAGCAGGCGCTGCATTCGAGTCCGTCCATCCAGGCGCGCCGCAACGGGGTTTGGACACTCGCTCGCATCGACACGCCTCTGGCGCGTGCGCTCGTGCGCGAAGCGCTCGCCGACAAAAACGCCAGCGTTCAGCAGTGCGCCGCAAACGTGATCGGTTTCGCTCGCGACGCCAAAGCGCTCGATCCGCTCACAAGACTTCTCACGGAAAATTCGCAGCCCTCGGTCCGGCGCGAGGCGGCGACGGCGCTCGGTCGCATCCGCGACGCGCGAGCCGTGCCGAAGCTGCTCGAGGCACTGCGCGCACCCGCCGATGAGTTTCTCACGCACAGCCTGATCTACGCGTTGATTCAAATCGACAGGCCCGAGCCAACGCTTGCCGGACTCGGCGACACAAATGGGCGCGTTCGCCGCGCCGCACTACTCGCGCTGAGCCAGATGTCCGGCGCGGCGCTGACGCGTGAACAGATTGCGCCGTTGCTGCGCGCCGAGGATGTCGATTTGCAAAAGGCGGCGTTCCTCGTGGCGGCAAGCGACGAGAAATTGCAGGAGGAACTCTTGCAAGCTCTGCGCGAGGAGTTCGCGCGGCGCGGGGCTTTGCGCGAAGATCGGGCCGACGCGATTCGCGAGACGCTCGTCTCGCTTTCGCAGAACCCGCGGACGCAGGATTTCATCGCTGAGGCATTGGCGAAACCCGAGGCGAGCGCGGCCGTGCGCCTGATGCTTCTCGACGCGCTCAAGCGCAGCAGCGTGAAGCAGTTTTCCGCGGCCTGGAGCGCCGCGGTCGAGCAGCAGTTGGAGCACGGTGATCTCGATGTGCGCCTCGCAGTCGTATCGCTCGTGCAGGAGCGCTCGCTCAGACAACTCGATGCGACCTTGAAGCGCATCGCTGCAGCCGCTGATGCGCCCGCGACCTTGCGGATGGCTTGCTTGAACGCCGTCGCGCCCCGTCTGAGCCCGGTCACGCCGGAGCAGTTCGACTTTGCGCTCGCGCAGTTGTCCGGCGCCGGCACGCCGAGCGCGCGAATCGCGGCGGCGCGCACGCTCGGAGCGCTATCGCCGTCGCAGCAGCAATTGATTCGTCTCACGGAAGTGGTCGCACAAGCCGACGCGCTCGTTTTGCCGGCACTCCTGCGCGCCTTCAACCACAACATCAGCGACGCCACCGGCCTGCCGCTGGTCGCTGCGTTGGAAAAGGCACCGGCGGCGCGACAGTTGTCCGCCGATGAACTCGCGCGCCTGCTCGGCAAATATCCCGCGACCACCCAGGCCGCGGCCAGGCCGTTGCTCGGGGCGCTCGGCGTGGATTTGGAAAAACAAAAAGCGCGGCTGGAGGAATTGAGCGCCCTCTTGAGCGGCGGAGACATCGCCCGCGGCAAGCTCCTGTTTTTCAGCAAAGCGGTCTGCGCGACCTGCCACACCGTCAGCGGCCAGGGCGGTGTCATCGGCCCAAATCTCACGACGATCGCCGAAGTCCGCACCGGGCGCGACCTGCTGGAGTCGGTCGTCTTTCCGAGCGCGAGCATTGTCCAAGGCTACGAGCCTTACACGATTGAGACGAAAGACGGCCAGTTCCACAACGGCATCCTCGCGCGACAAACGCCGGAAGCGGTTTGGATTCGCGGCGCCGATCTCGCCGAAACAAAGATCGAGATGTCGCGCATCGGCTCGATGGCGGTCTCGCCCATCTCGATCATGCCACAGGGTCTTGACGCGGCGCTGACGCGGGAGGAATTTCGCGATCTGCTGGCTTACTTGCAAAGCCTGAAGCGGCTCACTTCATTCGCGCCCGATCAGCCGGGCGCCAAACGCAACTAATCTTGCCGCAAAAGGCATTGGTGCTTCGGGGAAGTATTTCTGGACGCGGCGTATCGCTGGATCGAACGCTGAGAAACCCGCCAGGCCAGCCGTGATGGGCCGTGTCCGTCGGTCTCATGGCTATCCTCTACGCCCGCATGATGGGGTTCCCATGCTTCGGTCTCGTCAAGGCGCTTTGATTTCACCGCACACTTCCAGAATGTCCTTTGCTCTCCGTGATGGCCGTTCAAATGGCCAGGACAGTCACCGCAAGTCTGACCTTCAAGACTTCGCCCGGTGGCGCTTCATCTCCTCGACCACGATCTCGCGGAAGGCTTTGACGTGGCTGAATTCGTGGCCGGTGGCGCGATGGATCATGACGATGACTTCCTTGCCGAAGAGCCTTGAGACTTCCCGGAGGTGCAGATCGTGGGCGCCGGATTCGATCCATTGGGAGACAGTGACCGGGCTTAACGACACAAGGCCGACACCGTAACCCATGCGCACGTAACTATTCACAAGGCTCAGGCTGTGCGCACTGACGCTGACGGTGATGTCGCGCAAGCCAGCCTCGGCAAAAATGCGCGGGGCCCGGTCCCGCAATGAGCCGCCGGGGACGAGTGGATGGCGCGCGACCTGGGCGAGTGCCAGCCTCCTCGTCTTCAACAGCTCGTGACCTGCGGGACAGACGAGAAGGGTCGCGTAAGCGCGGATCGCTTCCGCGCGGTAATGCGGGCCGAGGTCGGGGACGGCTTCAACGCCGACGATGGCGAGATCGGCACGGCCTTGCTCAAAGAGGGCGCGAGCCTCGCCGGAGGACTGCTCGATGAAAGTAATCCGCACCTCGGGATGGACCTTGCGATAAGCGGCGATGACGGGCGGCAGGTCGTAGGTGAGAAGGCTGAAGGTGGTGGCGAGGGTCAGTTCGCGCTTGATCCCCTTTTGGCGTTCGGCGAAGGCGAGTCGCAACGATTCAAAGCTATCCACCACGGGCGCGGCGAGTCTGGCGAGCAGGCGGCCGTCATCGGTCAGTTCGACTTTATTGCCGCGGGCGACGGCGAGGCGCACTTTGAACTCATCCTCCAAGGCTCGAATCTGCTGCCACACGGAAGGCACGGAGAGCTGGAGTCGGCGGGCGACTTCGGCGAAGCCGCCGCGACGATCCAGTTCCACGAGGGCGCGGATTTGGCGGAAGCGCAGTTCTTTGAAGTAGCGTCGTTTCACGGCCGCGTTAGGCCAGACCTAATGGCCATTAGGGAGATAGGTCGAGCGGCGAATTGAGAATGCCATGCGGAGGGCGTAAGCCTTTCGCGAAACGTAAACCCCGACCTGAATCCCCGCATGAAATCGATCCTGAAATCACTCACCTGCACCGGCCTGTTGGCCTGCGTGCTCCCGTTGTATTCCGCCCATTCCGCCGAACCAGACGCGGCCTCCAAACCCGCTCCCGGCGGCTTCCGTGTCCCGGCGGGCTGGGTGGTGGAGAAGGTCGCGGACGAATCCTTGATCAAGTATCCCCTCTTTGCCTGCTTCGACGACCGCGGGCGGCTCTATGTGGCCGAGGGCACGGGCAAAAACCTGGACGGTCCGGAAATCGAGCCGCTGAAGCTGGCGAAGATCAGCATGCTGGAGGACACGGATGGAGACGGCATGTTCGACACGCGAAAGGTCTTTGCCGACGGCTTGGTGTTTGCGACGGGCGTGCTCTGGCATGACGGCTCGGTGTATGTGGCGTCGCATCCGGCGATCTGGAAGCTCACGGACACCGATGGCGATGGCGTGGCCGACAAGCGCGAGGAATTCATCGGCAAATTCGGTTTCACCGGCAACGGCTGCGACGTTCACGGGCCGTTCTCCGGGCCGGACGGCTGGCTCTATTGGACGGAAGGCCAGCACGGCTACAAGATCACCACGCGCGAGGGAAAATATCTCGAAGGGCTCGCGGCGCGCGTGTGGCGTTGTCGCTACGATGGCACGGGCATCGAGCGCATCGCGGGCGGCGGTTTTCCCAACACGGTGGAGCTGGCTTTCACCGAAACCGGCGATCTCTGCGGCACGATGGATCAGTATCCCGGCGACAACCTGCTGCAATACATCGCCGGCGGCGTGTATCCGCAAGCGGATCAGCCGAGCCTCGCGGAGTTTCCGCGCACCGGGCCGTTGCTGACCCCGATCGTGGCGTTCAGCGCGGCGTATCCGGCGGCGTTGTGCGGGCTGGCGCGGCTGCGGTCGGATCACTTCGGACCGGGGAATCGCGGCACGCTGCTCACCACGCAGTTCAACGTGCGCCGTCTGCAAAAACACACGCTCCAGCATGAAGGGGCGAAACTGATTTCCGAGAACTCCGATTTCATCGTTTCCACCGACTGGGATTTTCATCCCACTGATGTGGTCGAGGATGCCGATGGCAGCGTGCTGGTGATCGATATGGGATCGTGGTTCAACAACGGGTGCCCCTCCCAGAGAATCGCCAAAGCCCAGGTCACAGGCGCCATCTATCGTGTGCGCCGTCTCGATGCGTCGAAGCACGACGATGCGTGGGGGAAGAAGATCGCGTGGTCATCGCTCCCGGAAGAGAAGCTCGCAGGCTGGATGAGCGATGCGCGGCACGAAGTCGCGGCGCATGCCGTCGAGGAGTTGGTGAAGCGCGGCAAGCCATCCATCGGGGAGTTGGCGAAGGTCGCGAACGGCGCGGACGCCGCGGCGTCTTTGATCCGCCGCGAAGCCGTGTATGCGCTCTCCCGCATCGGCACCCCGGACGCGCGTGCCGCCGTGCGCGCGGCGTTAAATCACGGTGACGCCGCCGTGCGCGAAGTGGCGGCGCATTGCGTGAGCGTGGAGCGCGACGCGGCGGCGCTGCCCGTGCTTGCGCGTCTGGTGGTGGAAGACACCGCGCCGATTCGCCGGAAGGCGGCCGAGGCGCTGGGCCGCATCGGCAAGGTGGAGGCGGTGCAGCCGCTCCTGCAAAGCGTGCGCCAGGGCGCCGATGATCTCTTCCTCCAGCACAGCCTCATCTACGCGCTCATCGAGATTGGCGCGTTCGATGCCACGCTGCCAGCGCTCGGCGATGCCGATCCGCGCGTGCGCCGCGCCGCGCTCATCGCGCTCGACCAGATGAACGGCACCGAAGAGCGCGCTCCCCATCCCCAAGGCTACACACCGTCGGCGGACAATCCGCACCGCGGTTCCGCCTTTCGCTACGTCCCGAATGCGGCCCTGTCTCGCGAGCAGATCGCGCCGCTGCTCACCGCCGATGACCCGGCGCTGCAACTGGCCGTGCTGGAGGTCATCAGCCGCCGGCCCGGGTGGGCGGGGGAACTCGTCGCCGTGGGCGCGAAATGGGTGCTCGCGCCCCGGCTCGACGACGCTCAGCGCGGGGCGCTGGTCGCCGCGCTGGTCGGATCGGCGGCGGACGGCGGGGTGCAGCAGTTTGTGGCGGAGACGCTCGTCCATGCGGGCGTGCCTGCGGACACTCGGCGCGAACTCTTCGCCGTGCTCGCCCGCAGCGCGGTCAAGCCCCAGCCGCCGGTCTGGCTCGAGGCGCTGGAAAAAATCCTGCGCGGCCACGATGCCGTCATGCAGCGCGAGGCGCTGAACATCGTGCGCCTTCGCGGGCTGACACAGTTCGACAAGCTGATCGCGGAATTTGCCGGCGACCCTTCCGCTGCCGCCGACGTGCGCCTCGCCGCCACGTCCATTCTCGCGCCGCGCACCACGCTGGATGCCGCCGCGTATGACCGCCTCGTCTCCCAACTCACTGCCACCGGCGATCCCATGCTGCCCGTGGCCGCAGCCACCGCGCTGGGTTCCGCCAGACTCACCCCCACGCAGAAGCAGACGCTCATCACCCAGATCGCCGGAGCTGGCCCGCTCACCCTGCCGTTGCTGGTGAGACCGTTTTACGGCACCCGGGACAAAGCCGCGGCGCTCACGCTGGCACGGGCGCTGGCGAGTTCTCCCGGCGCGCGCGCCTTGCCCGCCGACGAGCTGGACCACCTCTTCGGCAGGCGCTTGCTGGATGACGCCGAACTCAACTCCGTCGCCAGGCCCCTGATCGACCAGCACAAACAATCGCTGGCCCAGCAGGCGCAGTATCTCGCGGAATTGGGCGAGAAGATGAGCGCGGGCCCTGCTGACCCACGCCGGGGCGAGGACGTGTTCTTCTCCAAAGAAGCCATGTGCTCCATCTGCCACAGCGTGAACGGGCGCGGCGGCCAGCTCGGCCCAGATTTGTCGCGCGTCGGCAGTGTCCGCACCACGCAGGCGCTGCTGGAGGCCGTGGTCTTTCCCAGTTCCAGCATCGTGCCCGACTTCCGCGCGTATAACATCAAGCTGAAGAATGGCGAGACCACCTTCGGCGCCATCGCTCGCGAGACGCCCGACGCCATCTTCCTCCGCACGATCACGCTGGAGGAGACCCGCATCGCCCGCGCGGACATCGAGAGCGTCACGCCCTCGGAGATCTCCTTCATGCCCCAGGGTCTGGAGAAAACGATGACGCCCCGCCAATTCAACGACTTGCTGGAGTTCCTCTACACCCTCAAATGATCGCGCCGCCACTCTCCCGCCGCCGCTTCCTCACGGCAAGCGCGCTCGCCGCCTTCGGAAGAAATCTCCGGCTTCACGCAGCGCCAGACGCGCACCCGAGGCACCGCTACATCGACATCCACACCCACCTCGGCGAGTTTCGCTTTCGGCAGGAGTTGACGGCTGAGTTGCTGGTGCGGTTCATGGACGAGCACGATATCGAGAAGGCGTGCGTGCTGCCCTTGATTTCGCCGGAGGCGGCGCCGGTGGCCCAGCCGGTGACGACGGCGCTGGCGGCGTTCCAGCAATTCCCGGAGCGGATCATCCCGTTCTGCACCGTCGATCCGCGAGCTGTGAGCGAACCGGGCAAGCGAACAGGGCATGTCACCGGCGTGAAGGGAATCATCGACATCCTGAAGCGGTATCAGGACGCCGGGTGCCGCGGTTTCGGCGAGCACAAGACCGGCTTGTGGATCGACGCTCCGCAGCAGATGGCGCTGTATGAAGCGTGCGAGACGGTAGGCCTGCCGATCCTCTTTCATCTCGACGACCTTAGGAACCCGGATACGCCCGGTCTGCCGCGCTTGGAGAATGTGCTCAAGGCCTTTCCAAAACTCCCGCTCATCGGCCACGCGTGCGGCTTCTGGTCGTCGATCTCCGGCGACGCGACGGACTACGACTTCGGACACTACCCGAAAGTGCCGCGGCCCATTACGCCCGGCGGCGCGCTCGACCGTCTCATGGACGCGTATCCAAATCTCCACTGCGATCTCTCCGAACCCGGCGGCGCCATCGCCCTCACGCGCGATCCCGCTTTTGCCCGCGCGTTCGTCCTGCGCCGCGCCGACCGCCTGCTCTTCGGCAGCGACTACCTCGCGCCCGGCCAGCAGATCCTGCAGTTCGACATCCTCGCGTCGATGAATCTGCCCGACGACGTGCAATATAAAGTCTTTCGAGGAAACGCACTTCGACTCCTGAAGATCAAGGGCAAGTAGCCCCGAGACTTCCAGCGCCATCCATGAACTTTCATTCCCCGCCCAGGCCCGCGCCACGCCTTCTCCCACTCGCCCTCATCTTTTTCTCGCTCGTCATTCCCTTCCGCGCGGCGGAGCCTCCGCTCCCGGAATGGATCTGGCACGACCATCAGATCGGCGATGCCGCTCCCCGCGGCAGCCAGAGCGAGATCATCTATCTGCGAAAGACCTTTGTCATCGAGAAGGCGGCCGCCCGCGCCGAACTGAAAGTCTGCGGCGACGACGAAGCGACGGTCTTCCTCAACGGAAAACAGGTGGTGGTGGCAAAGACGAAGCCGGCCGGCTGGACCCGCGCCAACTACGCCGCCACCGCCGTCTCCGTCGCGGACACTTTGAAGCCGGGCGAGAACACGCTCGCGGTCATGGCGCGCAATGCGGGCGGCCCTTACGGCGTCATCCTCCGGCTCGAGATCGCGGACAGCCAGAACGCCGTGCAGTGGCTCATCTCCGACACCACTTGGCTCACCACGATGAAGACGGAGCCGGGGTGGGAAATGCCGGGCGCTGCCACCGCCGGATGGCGTTCTGCCCGCCGCATCGGCAAGGAAGGCGACAACCCGTGGTTCGAGGTGATGAATTCGCCCACCACGGCGGCCGAGCTGACGCTGCCGCCGGGGTTCAAGTCGGAGATTTTGCGCGAGGCGCAACCCAACGAAGGAAGTTGGATTTCCATGACGAAGGATGACCAAGGGCGTCTCATTCTTTCATCGCAAAATCTGATCGACGACCACTGGGGCGGCATGTGGCGCTTCACCCTCGGGAAGGATGGCCGCATCGCGAAGGAGGAGAAGATCGAGTTGCCGGTCGGCGCCGCGCAGGGGCTCTGCTACGCCCACGGCGCGCTCTACGTGAATGGGCTCGGTCCCAAGGGCCTCGGCTTCTACCGCGTGCGCGACTCGAATGGCGACGATCGCTACGACGGTTTCGAACTGATCGCGCCGCTCTATAACCGTGGCGGCTCGCACGGCCCGCACAGCATCGAGCTCGGCCCGGATGGTGCGCTCTATCACATCAGCGGCGATTACTCGCGCCCGGTCGATGCGACCGCGCCGGATTCGCCGCACCGGAATTTCGAGGACGACCTGCTGCTCCCGCGCAGTTGGGATCCCAGCGGGCACGGGCGCGGCCTCGTCCCTCCCATGGGCACGGTGCAACGCTACAACCCAAGGCGCGAGGACGCGGGCGATGACTCGTGGAAACTCTTCTGCGCCGGGCTGCGCAATCCCTATGATCTGGCCTTCAATCCCGAGGGCGAGGCGTTCACCTACGACGCGGATATGGAATTCGACATCGGGCTTCCGTGGTATCGCCCCACACGGCTCTATCATCTCGTAAGCGGCGGTGAATACGGCCACCGCGAAGGCACGGGCAAGTGGCCTTACTACTATCCAGACAGCCTGCCGCCCATCATCGACATCGGCCTCGGCTCGCCAGTCGGCATGCGCTTCGGCGCCGAAAGTAATTTCCCGCCGCCGTATCGCCGCGCGCTCTTCATGGGCGACTGGGCTTGGGGAAATATTTACGCCGTTCACCTGAAGCCGCAGGGCGCGTCTTACGAGGCCACGTTCGAGAAGTTCGCCGTCGGCCGCCCGCTCAATGTCATGGACATCGTCTTCGCCGGGGATGGGTCGATGTATTTCATCACCGGCGGCAATGACACGCGCTCCGCGCTCTATCGCGTGACCTACGCCGGCGCGTCAACGGAGCCGCCCAAGTCGCCGGCAGAACTCAAAGATGAGGCCGACGCCGCGCAGGCGCGTGCGCTACGCCGGCAGCTCGAGGCCTTTCATGGCAAACATGATCCGAGTGCGATCGACTTCGCGTGGCCGCAGCTCGCGAGCCCGGATCGCTTCCTGCGCTACGCCGCGCGCCTCGCGCTCGAATGGCAGGAGCCGCGGCTCTGGCACGATCGGGCGCTGGCGGAGACCCATGCCCGCGCTGCACTCACCGCGCTGCTCGGCGTCGCCCGCACCGCCAAGCCCGAGGCCAAGCCGACGCTCCTCGACTCTCTGCGACGCCTCGACTGGAAAGCGCTCAGCGAGTCCGAGCAGTTGGAGCTGATCCGCATTTACGGTGTCGCCTTCGCGCGCCTCGGCGGACCGGCCCCGGAAATGCGCCGCGAGCTCGTTGCGTTTTTCGATCCCCTCTACCCGGCGAAATCCGATCCGCTCAACCGCGAACTCTGCATGTTGCTGGTCTTTCTCGAAGACCCAGCGGTCGTGCCGAAGTCGATGGCGCTCCTGGCGGCGGGCGCCTCGCAAGAGCAGCAGGTCCACTGCGCCTATTACATCCGTGCCGTCCCCTTCGGCTGGACACCTGAGCTGCGCCGCGCCTTCTTCAAGTGGTTCAACATGGCCACCGTCAAATTCCGTGGCGGCGCCAGCCTCACCAAATACCTCGCGAACTTCAAACGCGACGCCGTCGCCGCCCTGCCCGAGGCGGACAAGAAACAACTCGGCGACCTCCTGGCCGATGTCACCCCTCCGCCGGCCGCACCCCTCAAGCCGCGCGCTTATGTGAAAGATTGGCGGCTCGGCGAAATCCTGCCGGAGGTCGAAAAGCCGCTCGGAGGCCGCAACTTTGGCAAAGGCAAGGCCGCGTTCGAGGGCGCTCTTTGCCAGACGTGTCACCGCCTGGGTTTCGACGGCGGCACTGTGGGCCCGGATCTCACCGCAGTCGGCAATCGCTTTAGCCGGCGCGACCTCCTGGAGTCGATCATGGAACCTTCCAAAGTCGTGATGGAACAGTATCAGACCACGACGCTCTTCAAAAAAGGGGGCGACGCCGTGACCGGCCGGCTCGTCGATGAGGATGACACCAATATCGTCCTCATCACCAATCCGTTCATCGGCGACCGCACGGAAGTCCCCAAAGCAGCCGTAGAGCGCCGCGAGCGTTCCCCCATCTCCCCGATGCCTCCGGGCCTCGTCAATATTCTGACCAAAGAGGAAATCCTCGACCTTGTCGCCTACCTCCAAGCTGGCGGGGATCCCACCCACCCCGCCTTCAAGCCGTGAACCGCGCCGAGGACCGGCCGCTTGTATGGGGGCGCGCTCGAACGGCAAACCTTCGATGCTCGCGGAAGCAGCGAAAATCGCCGGTGGACTGCCCGATCTGCGCATCATGATTGACCATGTCGGCAGCGCCGGTGATGCCACGCATCTCACGGATGAATGGCGCGAAGGAATCAAGGCCGCCGGCAAACGGAAGAACATCTTCCTGAAAATCGCCGCGCTCACCGAACAGACGGACGAATCAACGAAGTCCCAAGGCCACGCGCCGCGCGACACGGCTTACTACCAGCCGGTCCTCGACCACTGCTGGGAGTGCTTCGGCGAAGACCGCGTCGTCTATGGCAGCAACTGGCCAGTGAGTGAGAAAGGCGGCTCGTATGCCGACGAGTTCAAGATTGTCAGTGAATACTTTGCGGCAAAAGGCGGCGCCGCTTCAGAGAAGTATTTCTGGAAGAACTCGCTCGCCGCGTATCGCTGGATCGAACGCTGATCCGGCTGCGCTTCGTTGCGGATACACAAGCGAGGCGGAGATGACCGCGGCGCTGGCTGGGCATCTCGCAGGGCACGGCGAAAAGCGGGCTGCATCACGCGTTGAAAAAACTGCGCGGAGGCATGTCCAGTCTTGGCCGGTTTCCCGTATGTTCTTTGAAGACATGCTTTCCGCTGAAGACATCGCTACAATTTTGCTGCACGAACGCCGCGCCCTGACGGCATTCGTCGCCACAGTCACGCGCGATTTTCATCTGGCGGAAGACATCTTTCAGGAAGTTTGCGTGAAGGCAGTGGGGCGGGCTGGGGAGTTTGAGTCGGCGCGGCATGTTGTGAACTGGGCGCGTGTCGCGGGACGCAATCGGGCGGTGGATGTGCTGCGGGCGCGGAACGGACGCTATGAGGGATTGAGCGAAGAACTGCTCGCCGCACTGGCGGCAGAGTGGCCGGACCCGGAGCAAGTTGACGCGGCGCACGCGGCGCTGGCGTATTGTCTGGAGCAAGTCACGCCGCACAACCGCGAGATGTTGCGCCTGCGTTACTTTGAGCGCCGCTCCGGTGCGGATGTGGCGGCGGAACTGGGGCGGAATCTGGAAGCGGTCTATAAGGCGCTGGCGCGAGTTCACAAGACGCTGGGTGACTGTGTGCGCGCGCGTCTGCAAACGGAGGCATCGACATGAGCGACTTGTCAAAAGACGCGAACGACACGGCTTTTCTGGAGCGAATCATGCGTTTTCAGGATGGCGCCTTGAACGCGGCAGAGGTGGCTGTGTTGGAACAGGAGATGAAAATGTCGCCGGAGAAGCGTGGCGTTTTTGCGAAGGTGCAGATTCAGAGTCTGTCCGTTCACGAACATCTACGGCACGAGGCGTATCGCGTCGTCGAGCCGCTGCCAGGCAAGCACTGGTCCCAGAGTTTCCGCTGGCGTGCGGTGGGTCTTGCGGCGGCTGCAGCGCTGGTGCTGCTGGCTGGTATTTCCGTCTGGTTCACGGCGCGTCCGTCGGGACACGCGGTCGCGGTGGAAGTCCTCGGTGGCGATGCGATGCCGCAGTTTGTGGTCGGGCAACGAATGGCGCTGCGGCGCCTGGTGCTGGAGTCTGGCACGGTGCAGTTCCGCCTCGATTCGGGCGTGGTGGTCGAGGCCGCGGGTCCGGCGGAAATCGAACTCATCAATGCGATGCGGCTGCGGCTGGTGGCCGGTCGTGTCAGCGCGGATGTGGGCGAGCATGGGAAGGGATTCACCATTGATACGGTCGAAACGCGGGTGGTGGATTTGGGCACGAAGTTCGGCGTGGATGTGTCCACACCGGGCCGCACGGATGTGGTGGTGTTCGAGGGGAAGGTGGAGGTGCATGAACCGCAGGAGAAGAACCGCAAGCTCATGGCCAGCCTGACCACCGGCGAAGGAGTGAGCGTGACGGCGCTGGTGCCCAAGCGCATCGCCATGCTCAACGGCGGTGCCCGCGACGGGGACTGGAAAGCGCAATTCAAGGGACCGCCGGATGTGATCGCGGATGTGCATGACAACGTGGTGCTCCCCGACTTCCACCGTTTCTATGTCGTGACGCCGCGCGGCTTGAAGGAAGGCGCTCGGGCCTATACCGACCGGCCGAATCCCGGCTGGAAGGCGCAACCGGGGGAAGCGATGCCGGAATGGCTGGCGGGCGCCGACGTGGTGCGGACGTTTCACATGGAGCGGCACGCGGAGGACTTCGCGCTCACGGTCAGCTTGAGCCGGCCGGCGGCGGTGTTTGTCTTTCTCGACTTGAGAAAGCCTGCGCCGCCGTGGCTCGCGAACGATTTCAAAGATACCGGCGCGCGGCTTCGGCTCGGCCCGTGGATTCCCAATGCCGTCGTGCTCGAGTCGTTGAAGACGACGGACGGCGAGCCGGGCTTCGTCACCTGCGCGGTGTGGAAGCGCGAAGTGACCGCCGTGGGCGATGTGACGCTCGGCCAGCGTCCCATGAGCGCGCCCGGCGAGCGCGGGCAGACCGCCATGTATGGCATCGCGGCAAAAGCCCTTCCTTAAAAAACCGCTACGTATTGCCGACTCAACAAAAGACACCGCATCATGAACACCACTTGGAAAATGGATCGCCGCACCTTTCTCCGCGGCACCGGCGTGGCACTCGCGCTGCCGTTGCTCGAAGCGATGCGTCTGCCGCTGCGCGCCGCACCAGCGGTTGCTTCGCCAATGCGCATGGTGTGCGTGGCCAATCCGCTCGGGATGTTGCCGGAAAGTTTCTTCCCGGCCGAGGCCGGCGCGGATTACCGGATCACTGAATCGCTCCGGCCGCTGGAGAAGTTTCGGAAGGAGTTCACAATTTTTTCGCACCTCGATCACGCCGAGACGGGCGGACATCGCGCGGTGCATTCCTTTCTCTGCGGACTGAAAGATGTCGAGGCAACCGACATGCCGGCGAAGAACATTTCCGTGGACCAGCGCGCGGCGGAGTTCGTTGGGACGAAGACGCGCTTCCCTTCGATTGTCGCCAGCCCCGGCGCGGAGATCGGCGAGCTGGCCCTGCGCCAGTCGTGGACGCGCAACGGCGTGAACATTCCGCCAGTCACCAGCACCAGGGAATTGTTCCGCGCGCTGTTCATGGCCGAGGATCCGGCGGCGCTGCGGCAACGCGCCGCGGCGTATGATCTCAACGCCAGCATTCTCGACGCTGTGAACAGCCAGGCGAAACTGCTCGAGCGCCGCCTCGGCCGTGCCGACCAGCAGAAGCTCGACGAGTATCTGACCTCCGTGCGCGAGCTGGAGCGCAAGCTCGGCATGTCGCGCGAATGGCTCAACAAGCCGAAGCCGAAAGTGGACATGGAGGAGCCGAAGCCCGGCGCATTCACGCACGAGCTGCCGATGTTTTTTGACCTCGTGACGCTCGCCTTGCAGACCGATTCCACGCGCGTGGCGTCGCTCGGCATTCCCGCGTCGCTCGACACGCGCGACCTCGGACTGACCGGCAACTACCACGGCTTCTCGCACCACGGCAAGGACGCGGCACTGCAAAAAGGACTGCTGGTGATTGAGAAATTTCAAATGGTGCAGCTCGCGCGGTTCCTCGAAAAACTCACCGCGATTCGCGAGCCGGACGGCCACACGCTGCTCGATCGCACGATGGTGCTTTTCGGCAGCGGCATGGGCAACGGCAGCTCCCACTCGAACCGCGACCTGCCCGTGCTGCTCGCGGGCGGCGGCTTCAAGCACGGGGAGCACAAGGTCTATCCCGATGCCGGGAAGCGTGTGCCGCTGTGCAATCTCTTCACCACGATGCTCCAGCGCTTCGGCGCGGAGGTGGAGCGTTTCAACAAGGGAACCGGCACGCTCACGGGATTCGAGGTCGCATGAGAAGCTTCGCGAAAATCTGCGCGGCGTTCGCGCTTACGGGAGCACGCGCGCTGTTCGCCTTGGAAACTGCGGTGCCGGTTTCTTACGAGAAAACGGTCCGCCCGTTTCTCGACACCTATTGCGTGTCCTGCCACGGACCGGAAAAGCAGAAGGGCGACCGGCGCTACGACACACTCGGCGCCGACCTCTCTTCCGACGCGGCGCTCGAGCTGTGGCAGGACATCGTGGACCAGTTGAACCGCGGCGAGATGCCGCCGCCGAAATCCAAGCAGCCCGCGGCGGCGCACACCCAGCAGGTCGTGCAATGGGCCACCGCGCAACTGCTCACGGCGCACGCGGCGCGCAAGAGCGCTGGCGGCCAGACCGTGCTGCGACGACTCAACCGCAACGAATACAACCGCTCCGTTCGTCACTTGCTTGCCCTGGAACCGCTGCTTGCCGACCCCACCGACAGCTTCCCGCCCGACGAGACGGTGGAGAATCTCGACAACATCGGCGCAACATTGGTGACGTCGGATTTTCTGCTGGAGAAACATCTTTCCGCGGCATCGGCTTATCTCGATCACGCCATCGCCACCGGGCCGAAGCCGCAGGTCCGCACATACAGCTTTCACGCGCCATTCTGTAAGAACGAAAGAGTCGCAGGCGGTCGGGACAAACGCCCGGATGGCCAGGACGTTCCCGGCCAGTATCAGCACATCCGCAAGAGCACGACGGACGTGGGCGGCTTCCTCTGCATCGAGGAGTTTGCCGAGGGCGTGCCGCACGACGGCTATTATACGCTGCGCTTCAAGGCGCAGGCGGTGAACCGCAATTTTCCCTACGATCATCTCGTGGGCGCGCGCAAAGACGAGCCGCTGCGCTGCGCAGTCGTCGCGGGATCGGCGGCCTGCGGCGACCTCGATTTGAAGACTTCGTCGGACCGGCAACTCGCAGAGTTCGAGCTGCCGGACGATGAACCGACATGGTTCGAGACGCGCGTGTGGCTCGATGCCGGCTATCAGCCGCGGCTCACGTTTCCAAACGGGCCCGCCGGCGTGAAGCAGATCCGCGAGGAGTTGGTGGCGCGGTATCCGACCACGTTTCCGAAATACCTCGCCAACTACGGCGGCCCCAACCACGGCACCAAAAAATATTCATCGGCGGGCTGGTCGCAGTTCTACGCGGAATATCAGGGGCCGCGCGTGCGGGTGTTCGAGATCGAACTCGAGGGGCCATTCAACGACCGGTGGCCCACCCGGAGCCACGAGGCGCTCTTCGGCA
>JBBRXP010000090.1:0-23364 GCA_038238555.1 Chthoniobacterales bacterium
CGAAAACCAACGCACGGAGCCACGGCGCCTTGAAGTGCGGTGGCAGAGCAGGCGAGTTCCACGAGCCTGCGGCGACACCGCCTTCGCATCGCAGGCACCGCACCCGCCCGCAGACAATCCAAAGGCGGTGTCGCCGTTCGTGTCTCGCTCTGCCACCGCACTCCAAGGCGCCGTCCTCGTCCCGCGCGCGGTGGGATGGCAACTACGGCGCGGTGACCCGCAGGCGGATGAAGTGCGGCGCTCCGGCGATGTCGGCAGGCGGAAGGGCGCGCACGGTCACCGTCTCGGTCACGCCGTCGGGATTCGGCGCGGGCGCGCCGACAGTCTGCACGTGACCCGCGCCATTCTCCCACACGGCGAGGACGGTGGAGACTTCGGGGATGTAACTCAGCCCGCTCCAGTCGGTGCGGCGGCGAAAGCTCCACGTGAGATACACGTGCCCATCGCCGATGTCCGGCACGAGCACCGGCCCGGGCAGCGCGCCGATGTCGGCGTTCACGGGATCGAGGCCGAGCGCGAACTCGAGCAAGTTGATGCGGCCGTTGTGATTGGGGTCCGCGCCGGGGCCGCCGTAGAGCGCCTCCCAAGCGTCGGGCAGACCGTTGGCGTTCGCGTCGGCGGAGTTGCGATTGACGTTGAAGGTGAGCACGCGCGTGTTGGCGGGAGTCACGCTGTCGAGGGCGACGATGGTGAAGCTGTTGCCGCCAAGTGCGAGCGTGGCAGGCGCTGACCAGTGCGCAAACCCATCGGAGCTCGACGCGCTCGTGCCGTTGACCGTGAGCGCGCTCACGCCCGACACATCGCTTGCCATGCCCGAGACTCGATACGCCGGACCGTAGGCCGTGGATGCGGAGGTGACGATCACCGCCGGCGCGGTCGCATCCTGCGTGGAAGCGACCGCCGCGCTCCACGCGCTGAGCGCATCGCTCGCCGAAGACGTGCTGTAGCCCACCGTCCAGTCGCTGAGCCGCGGCGTGAGCGCGCTATTCGAGGTCGAAAGATTTGCGCGCAGCTTGATGGCCGGCCGGCTCGCGACCGCGGCGAGCGTGTTTAAGTTCGTGCCGCTGCCGACGTTCGCCGCGAGCAGCGTGTTATCCGTGCCGAGCACATCGACGGTGAGCGCCGACCCGGCGGCGGAAATGTCGCGCGTAAAAGTGAGCGCGCCCCATTGCAACCACGAAGCCGGCGCGATGGCCGTGGACGTAAGCATGCCCGCCGGCACATACGCCGTCCCGCTCAGGCGCAAATTATCGAAGAGCACCCACTGCGCATTGAAGGCGCCGGCGACGAGCACTTGCTCGCGCAACTCGACGATGTGCGTGCCGGTGAAGCCCGAGATGTCCACGGCTTGATTCAAGTAAGCGCCCTCGCCCGTGGCGCTCCACAGCGTCGCGCCATCCACGCGCAACTCCGCGCTCACACTGTTGGCCCAAGTCGAGCCCGTGCGTTTGCCCAGCACTGCATCGAAGAGCAGCGCGCGCGCGCCGGTGAAGTCCACGCTTTGTGTGATCCGCGCGAAACTGCCGGCGGCCTGCGCGTTGTTGTGAAAGGTGAAGAAGCCCGCGTAATACGCGCCGAGCGTGGGCATCGGCGGAAAGTCCGCGAGGTTGGCGGGCTGCACGCCCATCACCGAATTGGAGAAGCTCTTGGTCCATCCGCCAAACGCGGTGTCTTCAAAACTCGCATTCACGATCGTGCCGGTCGGCGTGGTGCCGCCGCCGAGCACCACATCGCCGCCCGCAGTGCTCGCCACATTGTTCTTCACGTCTGCATCGAAGTCCGCCTGCGTGGTCTGCGTCCACGACACCGAGGTGCTGCGGCGCGCACGAGCGCGGTAGCGGTAGAGCACACCGTCGGCGAGACTCGCAAACACGTTGCTGGTGGCAGCAAGCGGTCCAGCGCTCACGGCGTCGGAAAAATCTGCGGCTGTGGCGCGCTGCGCATCGTAGCTCGTCGCTCCGCTCACGGCGCTCCATGCGACGGTGTTGGAAGTGCCGCCGGTGAAAGGCGGCTCCGCGAGCATCGCGGGCGCGGGCAGCACGACGGTGAGCGCCACGGCACGCGTGGTATTGCCGACGCCGTTGGTGGTGTTGGTGAAAGTGATCGCATCGTTGTAGCCGCCGGGCTCGAGCGCCGAGGCGGCAAGCGTCGCCGTCACCGTCGCAGTTGCGCCCGGCGCGAGCGTGCCGCCGGTGGCCGAGAGCGTGAGCCACGGCGCGGTCTTCGCGGCCGTCCAGTTCATCGGGCCGGTGCCGGAATTGGTGAGCGTGTAAGCGGCGCTCACCGGTGTGAAGGGGCCGCCGAAATTTCCCGCCGAGGCGAGTCCGGTGGCCGGCGACACGTCGAGCACCGGCGCGCCCGTCACATTGAAGACATTGCTCTCTCCGCTCACGGCACCGCTCACCGCCGCGAGAGTCACGCCGTTCACGATTTGATTCACCGCGATCGAGCCCGTCCACACCCCCGCGGTAAAGGCGCCCGTGGTCGTCGGTGCGATCGGCACGCTCCGGTCGTATTGCACGCGCAAGTTGGGAATTTGCAGCGCGGTGAGCGGCGTCGGGTTGGTGGTGCCCGACCACGTGAGCGGATCGCCAAAGGCGCTGTCGGCGAAATAATAGATGGTGCGCGTCGCGGCGGTGGCGCTGGTGGTGCAGATGCCTTGCGTGGTGAAGGAGGAGTTGTTGAAGCTGAAGTCGATCAGGAGGCTGCTCGTGCCGTTGTAGTCGAAGGGTGTGGTGAGCGGGAAAGTGACCCAGCCCGTGGTCGTGACGGTCTGGTTGCTTTGGTGCACCGTCGTCCAGCCCGCGGCGTCCCACGCGGCCGGCGCGTAGCTGGTGAGCGCGGAATGCTTCATCCGAATGGTCCACGCATTCATGGTCTGGCCAGGTACCGTGGTGACGAAGAGCGCGATCGCCGAGATGCGGCCCGGCCCGCCCAACTCGGACGGCAGGTAGATGCACTGCGTCCGCTCATCGTGGTAGAAAGTGTAGAGCGGAAAGTTCGAGGTGGTGGTCGTGCCCGTGCCGGTGATTTTCGTCGGCCCGCCGCAATTGAGCGCGGCCGTGCCGGTGAAGGTGGACACGGTGTTGTTGCCGACATCCTGCGCCGATACGGTGGCGTTGAAAGGAACGCCGAACGTGCGCGGCGAGGCGATCGCGTTCCAGCCGAAGTGATCGAGCGCGCCCGTGCCCACGTCGAAGGCATTACTCACGCCGGTGTGGCCCGCGCCGTCATTCACCGTAAGCACCACGCCCGTGGCGAAGGCGGTCGCGGCGATATTCGCCGTGAGCACGCCGCTCACAAAACCGCTGGCCGAGGCCGGCGAGATCGGCACCGCGCCGCTCGAGCCGGCGGCGGTGAAGTTCACCGTCGCGCTGTAATTGGTGATGGTGATGTCGTTGATGTTGCGCGCCGTGATCGGGACGGCGAAGGCCGCGTTGCGAATCTTCGGACTGGCGATCGCGCCCACCAGGAAGTGATCCACCTCATTGTCGATGGCGCTCACGATCCCGCTCGAGCTCGAGAAGCCGCCGGCGCTGGCGGTGATGGTCGCGTTCTGCGTGCCATCGACCAGCGTATCATTGACCGCCGAGACCGTGAACGAAGCCGAGGTCTGCCCGGCGGTGATGGTGACGCTGGCCGGCACGGTCACTTGCGCGGTGTTGTCCGACATCAGCGCGACGGTCAGGTTCCCCGGCAGCGTCCCGGAGATCGACACGGTGCCGGAGAGCGGCGCGCCTTCCAGCACCGCGGCCGGAAGAGCCAGCCCGAGGATCGTATTCTCGTTGTCCTGCACGTCGATGGACGCCGAGCCGTCGGTCCAGTTTGCCACATGGGCGGTGATGGTGGCCGCGTGCGTGCCGTTGAGCTTGGTGTCGTCGATGATCGCCAGACTGAATGAGACCGAGATTTGTCCCGCCGGGATCAGCACCACCGCCGGCGGAAGAGCCGCGGAGGGATCGCTCGAAGTCAAACTCACCGCGATCGCCGCGGCCGGCACTGCGCTCACGGTCACGGTGCCCTGGACGGAGCCGTCGCCTTCCGTGGCGCTCGCCGGCAAGCTCACCGAGAGCGTCGCCGTCTCATTGTCGAAGATCGAGATGACCGCCGATCCGCCGGCGTAGCCACTCGCGGAAGCAGCCACGACCACGGATGCCGTGCCGTTGAGCACGGCATCGTCCCCGATCGTGAGCGCAAAGGTCGCCGAGGTCTGCCCCGCGAGGATGGTGACCGACGCCGGCACCGTGGCTCGCGAGGGCATGTTCGAGCCGAGGGCCACCACCAGATCGGCGGCCGGCGCCGGTGAAGCCGTCACCGTGCCCGTCTGCGCCGGATCGCCCTCCGTGGCGCTTGCCGGAAGCGCGACGATGAGGCCGACGACGACGGTCGGGTAAGCGCTGAAGTCGCTCTCCGCGAAGCCTGCTGGCAGGCCAGTCCCTCGCGAAAGACCGATGAGCCCATCCGTCGCCGCGATGCTCAGGATCGTGATGCGAATCCTGCCGTCGAAGAACAACTCGATCTGAAAGTTATTCGAGTTGTTCGTGCCATACTCGGGCACGTTCTGAAAAGTCACCGCCGCGCGATCCGCCAGTTGCCTCCAGGAGACAGTGCCGCCCGCGCTGGGATTGAGATCGTCGTAGAGCGCTGCGATCCGGCGGGAGGCAAAGTGGCTTGCGAGGGATTCCGAGTAACCGGTATCGCCCGCGCCAAAGGTCACGTAGCCATTGCTGCCCACGTAAAAGGAAGTGAAGCTCGTGCCGTAGAGCGAGACGCTGGCGCCGGTGAGCGTCACCACCGCGTTGGAATCGTCGCTCAGCGTGAGCGTCGTGCCGCCCGCCGGGTCCGTGGGAAAGGCGGCCGCCACCGCGCGCGTCGCCGCGTAAAAGCTCGTTGAGCCGTTCGGCGCGAAGAGGAAGGATTGGTTGGCGGTGTCGTTGGCCGAGGTGTCGAAAAGCTCGGTGAAGAAATCGGGCTGCCCGATCTTCAAAGTGAAATTCCGCGTCTGCGACAGGCCCGTGGTCACGTCGTAGAAAGTGACGGCGCCCGCATAAATTCCCGCGGGCAGCGACTGCGCCCCCGAGTCCAGCGACACCGTCACCGTCGTGCTCGCGCCGCTGGCCAGCGCGCCGCTGCTTTGCGAGAGCGTGAGCCAGCCCGCATCCGCACTCGCCGTCCAGGAGATGGCCGTGGCGCTCGTGTTGGTGAGCGTGAAGAGGCTGGCGGTGACGGTAAAGGGCCCGCCGACCGGGCCGCTCGAGGCGAAGCCAGCCAGCGGAGAAACGCTGAGCGCGTCCGGCAAATCGAAAGCTTCCACCACACCCGTGGTGGTGTTGCTGGCGGGCGAACTCGCGCTCGCGCCCATCCCGCGTTTGGCAAAGGCGGCCCACAGTTCATCGTGATGCGCCCCGCCAGTGAGGACGAGGTCGGCCTGGACGATCGCGTCGCGCGCCTGGAGAAAATTCGGGTTGGCCGGCGCGAGCTTCATACCGTCGGTCACCAGTTGAAGCATGAGTTGATTGCCGACCGCGTAGCCGAGCTTGTTGATGAGATTGGCCCGCGCATCCCACAGCGTCACGCACCACACCTCGCCTTCATTGTGCACTTCGCTCCCGTCGCTGCTGCCGATCACACCGCGCGGCACCCCGGTGTGCGCGCTCTGCTGCGCGGGGTCGATGTCTTTGAAAGTGAGCGGATTTTTCGTGAGATCGGTGCTGTATGGATAGCGCCGGATGCCGAAGTAGTAATTGGTCGTCTGCCCGCTGAACTGGTAAGTCGCGTAACCGCCGGCCGCGTAGTTGCCGCTCACACTGTCGCCGGCTTCGCTCAGGAGCGAGAGACCGTAGAAGTCGCTCCAGCCCTCGCCCATCCCGCCAGTCTGGAGCTGGCTGATGCCCACGCCGCCGCCCACCAGCCGGTTGCTCAAGCCGTGCGTGTACTCGTGCAGCACGATCTCCGCGTCGAAGTCGCCGTCGCGATCCGGCGTCGGACCGGGGAAAATGTACATCTGCATCCGGCCCGGCGAGCCGTCGGGCGGTGTGGAAAAGTTGGCGTTGTTCGTGCCGCTGCCGTCTTGCGCGTCGGCCTGCACCGCGTCGTTGCCCGTGCCGCCGCGCCCGAAGTTGTTGTTTTGAAAATTGCCCGAGGCCTCGGTGAAGCCGAGCGCGTAGAGTTTGTCGTGCATGAAATTGCACAAGTAGAAGAGCTGTGTGACCGCCGCGTCGCGGTAAGTCGTCGGCTCCTGATTGAGATCGAGGGCAAAGTCGAACACGCGAAACGGCGAGCCCTGCGGCCGCGGGAGGTCGGCCACGTTGTTTGCGTCGAGATCGGTGTGCGCATCCACGTTGTTGCCACGCGTCTCGTTCACGCCGTCGTCGATCCAGCCATTCGGCGAAGCCGTGACGTTGAGCGCCGGCGTGGTCACCAGCGTGCGCGCCACCACCGGCGGCTGGATCGTGAGCGGCGTCGGATGTCCCGGCGAGAAAGGCGAAGGGCTGTCGCTCGTATAGACACGGTAGCTCGCGTCGGAGATGTAGTTGGTGAGGCACCGCCGCACGAGCGCCTCCCCCGTCTCCGCATCCACCAGCACGCGGAACATTTCGCCGCGGGCGAGATGGGTGAAAGTCACGCTCCAGCACTGGCGCATCGAAGTCTCATTCATCGGCAGCCACGTCAGCTCCGCCGTCGTGTCGCTCAGCTTCGGCGCGGTGAATTTCTGCCGCAGTGCCGCGCCGGCCGGATCCTCGGCCGATGCGACCGCGGTCTCCTCCACCGCCGCGCCCGTCTGCGCCGCCGCGAGCGCCACCGCCCGCCGAGCGGCCATGCGCGGCCTTCCGCGGCCGGCCGCGGCATCCGGCGCCGCGACGAAGCGGCTGCCGATACTCACCAGTTCGCCGCGCCGGGTGATGCCCGCCTGCAAGCGTCCCTCAAAGACCGGGATGCCATCGACCACCTGCTCCCACACCACCGTGCGCAAGCCCGAGGCCGGCGTCACATCCTCCCGCACGATCCTCGCCGCCGCGAGCGCCTCCGCGCCGTGGCCGAAAAGTTTGCGATGCTCTTCGATGAACGCCTTCACCGCGCGATGCCGGTCCTCCACCGCAAAAGCTGACGCCGTCGCAGCCCTCACCGTGCGGCCCTCGCCATTCGCCCCCGTGAGAAAGCCGCGGTGCGAGCCGACCGAACTCGGCGCGCCGGTGACCGCATCTTCGACCACCTGCACCTCCGCGCCCAGAGCCTGCCGCGCCTGAGCTCGCGCCGGAGAAGGCGCCGCCGCCGCGCGTCCTTCACGCAGGTCGAAATTTGGAAGCGGGGCGCGATCCGGCGGCGGAGCATTGACGCCGAAAAGCACGGACAAGGAAGAGCCAGCGGACAACACGAGCGCGATGATTTTTTTCATGAATAGGGGTTGTGACGACCCATGCCACCGAAGTGCGCAAACGTGCCGCTGGGCGGAGTTCCTGCAAAGTAAAAACGCTGGCGAGATCGACGATTTGCAATCGCCGAACCCACTTCAGCACCCTCATGCTCCCGATCGACGGCTTCGTCGCGCGCCACCGCGATGGATTGGCTGCGCGGCTGAGCCGTTGACCTCGCCATGCCGGGCGTTACCTTCGATGCCCAGGAAATCCCATGAACACTGAGACTCTCATCGACCCCGAGACTTCGACTCCTCTCGAGCTCATGCGCTGGACGCGCGAGCAGTTTGAGGAGGCGGTGGTAAAGGGAGCGTTCGACGACAACTCGCGCGTTGAATTACTCGACGGCTACATCCTCACCATGCCTGTGCAAAGCCCCCGGCACGCAACCACAGTGGATCAGGTGCGCGATGCGTTGGCTGCGATTTTTCGCGATCAGTTTTTGGTTCGCGCACAGTTTCCGTTCGCGCTCGATGACTCCTCCCTGCCGGAGCCGGACCTGGCTCTGGTGCCAGGGCAGCGCCGCGACTATCTCACCGCGCACCCCACACGCGCCGTCCTGCTCGTGGAGGTCTCCGATGCCACGCTCGCCAAAGACCGCGGGCGCAAGCTGCGCGCCTATGCGCGCAACGGGGTGCCGGAATACTGGATCGTGAATCTCCAGGAAACGCAGCTCGAGGTGTATCGCGATCCCCAAGGCGGGACTTATGGATCGAGCGTCGTGTTGCGCGCGGGTCAAACGGTGGCGCCTCTCGCCAAGCCGGACGCGCCGATCGCCGTCGCCGACTTGCTGCCCCCCTGAACTGGCCTGCCCCGCTCAGCGCAGCCACAGCAAATCGCGCAACCCGCTCGCGCGCTCCGTCCGCCGCGCGATGGCCGCGCGCAAGGAAGCCGGGTGATGCCAAATCTCCACCGCCTCCCGGGCCCGCGTGATGCCGGTATAGATCAGCTCGCGAGTGGCGATCGGGGTGTCGCGATCCGGCAGCACGAGCAGCACGCGCCCGAATTCCGAGCCTTGGGATTTGTGGACCGTCATTGCAAACACCGTCTCATGCGCTGGCAGCCGCGCGGGCAGGATGCGGCGCAATGCGCCCGTGGCATCGAGGAACCACACGCGCAATTCGCCGGCGGCCTCCGCATCCGGCAGGACCAGCCCGACATCGCCGTTGAAGAGCCCGAGCGTGTAGTCGTTGGTGGTGATGAGCACGGGCCGCCCGCGGAAAAACGCGGCCTCCGGTTCGATGAGCCCGGCGTCCGCGAGCGTCTGCTCCGCGAGCCGGTTGAGATTCTCGACTCCGAACGGCCCGCGCCGCAGCGCGCAGAGGATGCGAAACGATCCGAGCTGCAGCAGCGCCGCGCGCGGATCGTCGGTGGCGACGCAAGCGCGGTAGCCCTCGATCACTCGCGCGCGCAGCAGCCCGGCCAGCGCCGCGGGCGCGGGGAGCGGCGCGGAGGCGATGTCCGCGTGCGTGCCGCCGGCGAGCAGAGCCAGCGCACCCGCCGCGTCGCCGGCGTTTACCAGCACGCTCAAGCGGTGAATGCCGCTGTCTCGCGTGAAGCGCCGATTTTCCCGCAGCTCCACGATGTGCCGGCCGATCGGCGCGAGAGAGCCCGCGGCATTGCAAATATCGCCGAGCACATTGCCCGCTTCGACGGCTGCGAGCTGATCCTTGTCGCCGAGCAGCACGATGCGCGCTCCCGCGGGCACGGCGGCAAAGAGCTTCGCCATCAGCGCGAGATCCACCATCGAGGCTTCGTCCACGATAACCGCATCTACTGCCAGCGGGCGCTCCGCGTCGTGGCGAAAGAAAGGCGAGTCCGGGATCGTGCCGAGCAGCCGGTGCAGAGTCGTGGCTTCCTGTTTCAGCGCGGTGCAAAAATCCGCGTTGCCCGCCGCCGTGCGCTGGATGGATTCCTTCATCCGCGCCGCCGCCTTGCCCGTGGGCGCCGCGAGCGCCACGCGCAGCCTCGAGCCGCGGGCCGCCGCCTGCTCGTGCAGCAGGGCCAGCACGGCCACGACCGTCCAGGTCTTGCCCGTGCCGGGTCCGCCGGTGATGACAGTGAAGCTCCGCCGCACCGCCGTCTCCGCCGCCACGCGCTGCCAGTCGGTTTCTTTTCCGGCCTCGCCGAAGAAGCGCGCGAGCCCGCGCTGGAGCAGCGCCTCGTCGCACGCCGGATCGGCTCCCACTCGCTTCAGAATCGCCGCCGCAAGCTGCGCCTCGTATTGCCAGTAGCGTTGAAGATAGAGCCGGTCGCCATCGAGGATCAGCGGCTTGAAAGAGCCCGGCGCGCCGACCACCTCCGTCCCGCGAAGCGTGGCTGCAAGCCCATCGCCAGCGATCTGCCCGAGCGGCACGCAGATGTGGCCCGCCGCGCGCCACGCACTCACCGTGCGAGCCGCGAGAGCGAGCGCCGCGTGCGGAGCGCCGTGCAATCGCTGCATGAGCGCCGCAAAATGCGCGTCGAGCGGAGTCGTGGGAATGTCGTCGTTCATGGTGGGCGAAAAAACTTCGGCAATCGCGGCGGAGACGGCCTTGCGCATACCGGCGATCTGCCGGAGCTTCCGCGCCCTTCATCCCATGCGCGACGAAATTTCCAGGCGGCGCACTTTCGCCATCATCTCTCATCCCGATGCCGGCAAGACCACGCTCACCGAGAAGCTGCTCTTGTACGGCGGCGCGGTGCAGCTCGCGGGCTCCGTGACCTCGCGCAAAAATCAGCGCGCGGCCACCTCCGACTGGATGGAACTCGAGCGCCAGCGCGGCATCTCGATCAGCTCGACGGTGCTCCAATTTGACTACGCCGGCTACCGCGTGAACCTGCTCGATACGCCGGGTCACAAGGATTTTTCGGAAGACACTTATCGCGTGCTCACCGCCGTGGATGCCGTGGTCATGGTCATCGACGCGGGCAAGGGCATCGAAGCGCAGACGCGCAAGCTCTTCGAAGTGTGCCGCCGCCGCGGCGTGCCGATCTTCACTTTCATGAACAAGGTGGACCGCCCCACGCGCCCTCCGCTCGAGCTTCTCGATGAACTCGAAAGCGTGCTCGGCATCGGGGCGTTTCCCGTGAACTGGCCGCTCGGCGCCGGCCCCGGATTTCGCGGCGTGTATGACCGGCAGACGCACGACCTGCATCTCTTCGAGCGCACTCGGATGGGCGCGTATCGCGCGCCGGTCACCATCGCCAGCCTCCACGATCCGCTGGTGCGCGAGGGGCTCGATCCCGGCGATTACGCGCGGCTCCTTGAGGAACTCGAGATGCTCGCAATCGCGGGCAAGGAATACTCCGCCGAGGCCGTGTCGCGCGGCGAACTCACGCCCGTTTTTTTTGGCAGCGCGATGAATAACTTCGGCGTGCAACTCCTGCTCGACAGCTTCCTCGCCCGCTCCGCGCCGCCCGCTCCTCACCGCTCCGGCGAGCGCCTCGTGCCGCCCGATGATCGCGCCTTCTCGGGTTTCGTTTTCAAGATTCAGGCAAACATGGATCCGAAGCATCGCGACCGGATCGCCTTTGTGCGCGTGTGCTCGGGAAAGTTCGAGCGCGACATGATCGTCACGCACATGCAGTCCGGCGAAAAGGTGCGGCTCTCGAGTTCGCACAAACTTTTCGGACAGGAGCGCGAGACCGTCGATGAAGCTTTTGCCGGCGACATCGTGGGTCTCGTGGGCCACTCGGCCTTCGGCATTGGCGACACACTCAGCGAGGACGGCAGCGTGAGTTTTCAGGAGATTCCGCGCTTCCCGCCGGAGTGCTTCGCGCACCTGCGCAATCCCAATCCATCGAAGTTCAAACAATTCCGGAAAGGGCTCGAGCAATTGCTGCAGGAAGGCGTGGTGCAGGTCTTTCATCTTCGCGACTCGGCGCAAAAAGTGCCGCTGCTCGCCGCGGTGGGGCCGCTGCAATTCGAGGTGGTGCAGTATCGGCTCGAGTCGGAATACGGCGCCGCATCGCAGCTCGAAACCGCGCCGTGGCAAAGTCTCCGGTGGCTGCCACCCGCCGCGGATCTCGCGGCGCTGAAACTCCCCACGGGATGCCGCATCGCCGACGACGTGGAAGGCCGGCCCGTGGTGCTCTTCCCGAGCGCGTGGACGCTCAACTATTTCCAGCAGCAGAATCCCGGCGTGGAGCTCGCCGCGTAGCTGCGACGTCTGCGTCGCAGCTACGACCGATCCCGCGCGCGATCCACCACCACGGCGGCGATGATGATCGCGCCGGTGATGATCTCCTGCACCCAGTTGGCGAGGTTCATTTTCGTGCAGCCATTGGCGACCACCGTCATGATGAGCGCGCCGATGACCGAACCGAACACCGAGCCTTCGCCCCCATGCAGGCTCGCGCCGCCGATGACCACGGCGGCGATGACAGCCAGCTCGAGCCCGGCCGCGGTTGTCGGGTCGCCCATCGTGAGATAGGAAAATTGCAGCACGCCCGCGACGCCGGCAAAGGCAAGGCCCACCGTGTAGATGAGCAGCTTCGTGCGCCGCACCGCCACGCCGCAGAGCCGCGCGGTTTCTTCATTCGAGCCGATCGCAAAGATGTGCCGGCCAAAGCGCGTGTAACGAAACATCGCGGCGACCAGCAGCGTGAGCGCGAGCAGCAGCCACACGCCTGGCGGCAGGAGCATCCAGCGCTCGCGCGGGCCGAGGCTGCGCAGTAGATCGTTGAGCCACGTCGGCGGCGCGGCCACGGTCGTCTCGCCCGCGAGCCCCTTGGCCGCGCCGCGCAGCGCGCCCCACATGCCGAGCGTGACGATGAAGGGCGTGAGGCGCAGCCGCGTGATGAGCAGCCCGATGAGCGCGCCGCACGCCGCGCCGACCGCGATGCCACCGAGCGCCGCGACGCTGGGCGACGCGCCTTGGTTCAAGAGGAGCGCCACGACCACGGTGCACAACGCGATGTTCGAGCCGATGGAAAGGTCGATGCCGCCGGAGACGATGACGAGTGTCATGCCCAGCGCCGCGATGCCGACCACCGCGGTTTGCAGCAGCATGATTTGAAAATTGTCCGCGGTGAAAAAAGTGCGCGGCCGGAGAACGGCGAACAGCGCGACGACCAACACGAGACCGCCCACTGGGCCGAGCTTGCCGAGCAGCGCAGTCCATCTGGAAGTCCCGCTATTCATGCGCCGCGGTGGCCTCGGTCATGATTTGATGTTCATCGATCTCGCCGACGGGCCGCGCCGGTTGGAGGCGGCCGCGGCACATCACGGCGATGCGGTCGCACACGCCGAGCAGCTCGGGCAGATAACTGCTGACCATCAACACCGCGCGCCCCGCGCAAGCCAGC
The DNA here is from genome assembly GCA_038238555.1 of Chthoniobacterales bacterium. Lineage (GTDB taxonomy): Bacteria > Verrucomicrobiota > Verrucomicrobiia > Chthoniobacterales > Chthoniobacteraceae > JANNXQ01. Next base: position 12,705 of record JBBRXP010000090.1, read on the forward strand.
TCATCGATGAGTCGATAAATCTCCGCCTTCGCCGCGACATCGATGCCGCGCGTGGGCTCGTCGAGCAGCAGCACGTCGGCGTCGTGTTCGAGCAGGCGGGCAAAGGCGACCTTCTGCTGGTTGCCGCCGGAAAGCGTGCCGACCGCATGGCGTGGATCGCGGCAGCGGATCGCAAGCTTCTGGATCCAACGCCGGCTCGACGCAGCTTGCGCGGCGGGGCTCACGATCGGGCCGAGGCTAGCAAGCGTGAGATTGTCCGCGACGCTCACAGTCGCCGCGAGGCCCTCGCGTTTGCGATCCTCGCTCACCATGCCGAGGCCGCGCGACCATTGCTGGGCGGGCGTTGCCGGGCCGGTGTGCGCTTTCACTTTGATCCGGCCCGCGCGCACGGGATCGAGTCCGAAGACGGCGCGCAATAATTCCGTGCGCCCCGCGCCGATGAGCCCGGCGATGCCGAGCACTTCGCCGCGATGCAGCGTGAGCGTTGCGCTGGCGGGCTTTTGCAGGCCGGCCAGGTCGCTGAGCACGAGCACCGCTTCTCCGCGAGTGCGCGGCGAGCGCGGGTAAAGTTCTTTGATCGAACGGCCGACCATGAGCGCGATGATCTCCGCATCCGAGGTCGTCGCAGTCTGGCCGGAGCCGACGCTGCGGCCATCGCGCAGCACGAGGAAGCGATCGCTGAGCGCGCGGACTTCCTCGAGAAAATGCGAGATGTAGATGATGCCGAGCCCGCTCGCTTTCAAGCGCCGCACGAGATCGAAGAGCCGCTCGACGTCATGCCGCGCGAGGCTGCTCGTCGGCTCGTCGAGCACGAGCAGCCGCGCGCCCACGGCGATGGCGCGCGCGATCTCCACGAGCTGCCGATCGGCGATCGAGAGCCGGTGCACCGGCGTCTCCGGGCGGATGTCGCCGCGGCCGAGTTGCGCCATCGCGTCGAGCGCGCGGCGGCGCACTTCCGCCCACCGGACAAACGGCCCGCGCGCTGGCTCCATGCCGAGCACGATATTCTCCATGACGCTGAGATGCCGTGCGAGCGAGAGCTCCTGGTAGATCATCGACACACCGGCCCGGCGCGCGTCGAGCGGATGCGCCGGACGATACGGCCGCCCGCCGAGCCGCATACAGCCTGCATCCGGCGGGTGCGCGCCGGAGAGGATCTTCATGAGCGTGCTCTTGCCCGCGCCGTTTTCGCCGACCAGCGCGAGCACCTCGCCGGCGCCCACGGTGAGATCGACGCCATCGAGCGCGACCGTCGCGCCGAAGCGCTTCCGCACGCCTTCCATGCAAAGGAGGTCAGCCATTGCGCGCTTGCGCTCCTCGTAGCTGCGACGCCTCCGTCGCAGGAAGTGCCCGCGACGCCATCGTCGCGAGTGCACACGGCGAGGGCGCCGCGGGCACTTCCTGCGGCGAGGGCGCCGCAGCTACGACCAGGCGCGACCCAAGCCCTCGACCTTCAGCGCGCATTGAGGAGCGCCTGAATTTCCGGCGTGTCCACGTTTTCCGGCGTGATGACTTGCACGCCGCTGTCCACAACTTCCGGCACTGTGCCGCCGCGCAATTTCGCGACCATCGTTTTCACGGCTTCGTAACCCATCTTGCGCGGATTCTGCGCCACGAGCGCCTGGAGCTCGCCTTTCTTGAGCGCCTCAATGAGCGGTCCCGAGGAGTCGAAGCCGACAAACTTCGCGTTGCCCACGAGGTTATTTTGCCGCAGCGCGACGAGCATTCCGACGGTGAGCGATTCGTTCGAGCAGAAGATGCCGTCGGCTTCGCGGAGTTGATCGAGAATGTTGAGCGCCGTGGTTTGCGCTTCGCTCTGAGTCGCGCCGCCGTACCGATTTTCCACGAGCAGGTGAATATCGGGATGCTTCTTGATCACCTCGAGAAATCCGGCCTCGCGCTCCATGGTGCTCGCGGAACCTTCCTGGTAACGCAGCAGCACGACCTTGCCTTTCCCGCCGAGCAGTCGCACCAGCTCCTCGCCGCCGAGCTGGCCGCCGAGTTTGTTGTTGGTGCCGACATAGCTGATGAAGTCCCGGCCCACGGTGCCATTGAGCCCGGAGTCGATGATGAGCACCGGGATGCCGCGCGCCACCGCGCTCTGCACCGGCCGCAACAGCGCGGCGGCATCCAGCGGCGCGAGCACAATGCCGCTCACGCCCTCGGAGGCGAACTGCTCGACGATGGCGATCTGCTGCGCGCGGTCGCTCTCCTTGAGCGGGCCTTTCCAAAGAATGTTCACGCCGAGTTCCTGCCCGGCCTGGCGGGCGCCGGCTTCGATCGACTTCCAGAAAACGTGCGTGGTGCCTTTTGGAATGACCGCGATGCTTGGCGCGCCCGGACCGTCGGGCGATTTGCCGCACGCTGCGAGGAAGAGAGCGGCGACGAGGAGCGGTCTTGGAAAATTCATGAGGCGAGTGGAAAGAAGAAACGTTCGCCGCTCAATCTCCTTCATCCCGCCGCCAGCCACCACGCCGCGGCGAGGAGCGCGAGAGCAGCCGCCGCCGCGAGCCGTTGCACGCCGGCGCCCACACGTTCGCCAAGCTGCAGTGCAGCGGCGATCGCGCCTTCGCCGGCGCCGACGGCGAAGCCCCACAGGTGCGCCATGTAGTCGATGCGATCGCGTTCCTCGCCCACTCCGAGATAGGCCAGCAGCGCGAGGCCGGCGCCAGCGGGGAGCACGAGCTGCCAGCGGCTGCGCGTGTGTGGCGAAGAAAAGCGCGCGGCGAAATCCAGCCCGACCAAAATCCCGAGCGCGCCGAAGACGGCCGTCGATGCGCCGATGGTCGCGTGCGCTTCGCCGCGATGACCCCACGCATTGATCGCATTGCCGAGCGCGCCGCTGAGCACGATGGCCAGCCACGTGATGCCCGTGCCGAGTTGCGGCAGCACGAAGGCGGCGAAGACGAGGCCGGTCGCGATGTTGGCCACCACATGCGGCAGATCGGCGTGCAGCGTGAGCGCGGTGAGGGTGCGCCACCACTCGCCATCGCGCACGATCGCGCGGCTCGAAGAATCGCCCTGCTCGAGCCATTGCGGGCCGGCGATATTTTGGAGGAAAAACGAAGCGCCCATGACCCAGGCGAATACGTAGAGCGAGAGCGTCTCGACTTTTCCCACCACCGCGAGCGCAGGCGCGGGCGGTCGTTCGCGCTGCTCGATCTCAAACAAACGCAACTCCCGCAGCGCCTCCTCGCGCGCCGGGATCTCCACGCGCAAGACCCACTCGTCGCCTTCGCGATCAAGCCAGTGCGCCATCTCGCGGGCCGCCACCACGAGCGCCCGCTCGCGCGCCTCGGCCAGCCGGTCGTAGCGGCCCACCTCGGCGAGCGGCGCGTGAGCTTCGGACGAGTCGGACATGGCGCAGAAGAAAAGGCGAAAGGCGAAAGGCGAAAGGCTAAAGTGCCGTCCGGCTTCGTTCTTCCATGCTCACCATCCCAGACCTGTGGCAGCAGCAAGCGGTGCGGGAATTGCGCGGTGGACGCGACGTGGTGGTCCATGCGCCCACCGGCGCGGGCAAGACTTTTGTCTTCGAACTTTTCCAGCCCGAGGTGCGCGGGCAGGCCATCTTCACGGTGCCCACGCGCGCGCTCGCCAATGACAAGCTCGCCGAGTGGCAGGCGCGCGGTTGGGATGTGGGCATCGCCACCGGCGACCTCGCGCTGCGCCTTGATGCCCGGATCGTGGTCGCCACGCTCGAGACGCAGAAGGAGAAATTCCTCGCTCGCACCGGGCCGCGGCTGCTGGTGGTGGATGAATATCAAATGATCGGCGACGCCGTGCGCGGCGTGAACTACGAGCTGGCTCTGGCGCTCGCTCCGGCGGCCACGCAACTCCTGCTGCTGAGCGGCAGCGTGGGGAATCCGGCGGACATCGTGGCGTGGCTGCGCCGCATCGGGCGCGACGCGGCGCTCGTCTCGCACGACCAACGGCCGGTGCCGCTGCACGAGGTCGATCTTTTCACGCTGCCGGACAAAGCGGCCGCCGCCCGCGGGTGGGGGCCGCGGCTCATCGTGAATGCGCTGCGGGCCGGGCTCGGGCCGGTGCTGCTCTTTGCTCCGCGACGCAATGCTTCGGAGGAACTGGCGCGCGAACTCGCCGCCGCGCTGCCCGCCGAGGGACCGCTCGCGCTCACGCCTGCGCAGGAGCAGCTCGCCGGGCCGAGGCTCGCGCGCTTGCTCGCGCGGCGCGTGGCGTTTCATCACAGCGGCCTGAGTTATGCACAGCGCGCGGGCATCATCGAGCCGCTGGCGAAGGCCGGGCAACTCCGCGCGGTGGTCGCGACGATGGGCCTCGCCGCGGGCATCAACTTTTCCATGCGCTCGGTTGTCATCACCGACACGCGCTACATGGCTGGAAATTTCGAGCGCCACGTGCAGCCCGATGAACTGCTCCAGATGTTCGGCCGCGCTGGGCGCCGCGGCTTTGACGACGCCGGTTACGCGCTGGTGACGGAGAAGACGCCGCGCCTTTTCGACGCCCGCCCGCGCCACCTCAAACGCGCGGCGCAGATCGACTGGCCGACGCTCATCGCCGTGATGCGCGCGGCTGTCGAGCGCCACGAGGATGCCTTCGGAGCCGCTCTGGCGCTCAATCGCCGGCTCTTCACGGCGCACGAGATTGCCCTCGGCGTCGAGCACGCGCGCGCGACCGGGCCGATGCCGTGCGGGCTGGAGATCGACGCCGAGCGCGCGCGTTTCGCTCGGCGCGGTGTGATCGAGATGCAGGGTTTGTCCGGTGAATGGGAGCCGCGTCCCGAGCAACCGATCGACGCGACGCTCGGCGAAGCATTCGCCTTCGACCACGGGCACTGGCGCCCCGCGCTCTCGCTGGCCCGCACGCTCGATGGGATCGGCGTCGGAAATCTTTGCAAGCTGGGGGAAGGAAAAGACAAGCGCTATGGCCGCGAGATGCCGCTCGGCACGCGCCGCGCCGGCGGCTCTCTCGCGCTTGCGCCGTGGTTGCGGCGCGCGCTGAAAATGTCGCGGCTCGATCCGGCCGGCATCGAGCGCGAAGTGCTCGCGCGTTTCACCGCGCTCACCGGCGGGTCGCTCGTCTCGCTCAATCCGCGCGGCGAGCAGCTCATCGCCCGCGCCAGCTTCGAGCAGCATCGCGTGAAAGCGTGGCGCGACTCGGCGGGCCGCGCGCTGCTCGATCCGCCAACGCGCCGCGAGCTTCCGCCGCCCTGCCGCGGCTGTCCGGAGCTCGCGGCATTTTGCGAGAAGGTGGAGATCGTCGCGTCGCCCGCGTTTTGGTGGCGGCAGCTCGGCCTCATCGACCCGCAAGGCCGGCCCACACAGCGCGGGATCGTCTTCAGTTTCTTCCATCACGGCGAAGGCCTCGCCGTCGCCGCCGCGCTCGAAGACTCGAGTTACGCGATCGGCGATCTGCTTTTCGATCTCGCCAATCTCCGCGCCGGTCCACGCTTCGCGGGCGACGACCCGCCGCTCGGCGGCCGGCTCGGCGCGCTCTGCCAGCGGCTCTACGAGCGGGCCGATCTGCCGGGCTATGTCGAGATGGGTGTGCCGCTCGACTACGGCGCCGGTGCGAGCGAGGCGGTGCGCGAGATGGTGGAGCACGGCACGCCGCGGCAGAAGCTGCTCACCGAATCGCTGCGCGCCGGCGATCTCGAGCGCGCGCTCATCGAGTGGCGCAGCCTGCTGCGGCACATCGTGTGGGCGCCGGATTACGACTGGCCGCGCTGGCGGGAGCTCAAGGCGGCGGCGGCGCGATTCATCGACACGACGGCCTCGCCAGCGCTGGCCGAACTGCCGCCGCTCACGGCACTGCAGCGGGAGAGAAGCTGAGCGTGGCGCAGGCATGGATGCCTGCGCCACGTGGCGGCCACGCAACTCTCCACGATCAACTCAACCCCGCCAGATCCGCGTCCACCATGATGTGCACGAGCTCCTTGAAGCGAGTCCGCGGTTCCCACCCGAGGCGGGCGCGGGCTTTGGCGGGATCGCCGATGAGCAGGTCCACTTCCGCGGGCCGCTCGTAGCGGGCGTCGTGTTTTACAAAGTCCTCCCAACCGAGTCCGACGTGCGCGAAGGCTTCCTGCACGAACTCCCGCACGGTGTGAGTCTCATTGGTCGCGAGCACATAGTCGTCGCCCGCGGGCTCCTGGAGCATGCGCCACATTCCCTCCACATACTCGGGCGCGTAACCCCAATCACGCTTGGCGTCGAGGTTGCCGAGGAAAAGTTCCTGCTGCCGGCCTCGCTTGATGGCGGCGACGGCGCGCGTGATTTTGCGCGTCACAAAAGTTTCACCGCGCCGCGGGCTCTCGTGGTTGAAGAGGATGCCGTTGCTCGCGTGCATGCCGTAGCTTTCGCGATAATTCACCGTGGCCCAGTAGCCGTACACTTTTGCCACCGCGTAGGGCGAGCGCGGCCAGAAAGGCGTGGTCTCCGTCTGCGGCACGGCCTGCACTTTTCCAAACATCTCGCTCGACGAGGCCTGGTAAAAGCGCGCCTGCACTTTGGCTTCGCGGATGGCTTCGAGGATGCGGATGGTGCCGAGGGCAGTCACGTCGCCTGTGTACTCGGGGATGTCGTAGCTCACGCGCACGTGGCTCTGCGCGCCGAGGTGATAGATTTCGTCGGGCCCGATGCGGTCGATGAGGCGGGTGAGATTGAGCGCATCGGCCAGGTCGCCGTAGTGCAGGAAGAGCCGCACCCCGTGGACGTGGGGGTCGTCGTAAAGATGGTCGATGCGCGAGGTGTTAAAGGTGCTCGCCCGGCGGATGATGCCGTGGACTTCGTAACCTTTGTCGAGGAGGAGATCGGCGAGATAGCTGCCGTCCTGGCCGGTGATGCCGGTGATGAGCGCTTTTTTCATGGCTTGGTTGGGAGAGCGGAGTTGTGGAGTAGTGGACTTATGGACGGATGGGTTAAGCGACAAGGGTGCGCGCGCGAAAGTGTCTAGCCGGGCCGATGCCCGCGCGTCCACCAATCCACGCTTTCAGCAGGAGGCAGGTGGTCCGTTTGCGCAGCAGATCGCTTCCATCGGTGGACGTTTTCTGGCTTACGGCCAACGCCAACAAGTTTGCCCACATCCATCACGTCAATCGTTTGCTGGGTTTGATGACGCCGGTTTTGACGACTCCGCTGGAACTGCGGGGAGCCGCCCACATCATGAAAGACGAAGCGCCCGAAGAAATCTGGAACTGCCGGCGGGCGCGGAGGCCGTCGAGAGCCTCATCGGCCGCGGCGGCATGGGCGCGGTGTTACAAGCGCTGGCAGAAGAGCCAGCCCGAAGCTCGGCCTCGGTGGCAGCGCGTTCAGCCAGTCGCTCCCTGGCGTGAGAACGCAGGTGGACCTTCATTTCTCCCGTCGGGATTCGCAGGCTGTCGAGTCGCCTTGGGCCGCGCTGCGAATCTCGGAGTCCATCGTGGCGCTTCCGCAATTTTGCGTTGCCTTTCCAACGCGCCTCTCTACGTAACATTCTTCTCGCACCGGCCTATGAAAACCACGCCCTGCCGTTTCTCCGCCCTCCTCTTTGCCCTCGCCCTGCTCGTCGTGCCGAGTTGGGCGCAGAGCATAATCACGCCGGCCGCGCAACCAGCGGCCGCCATTCCTTTTGACCAGCTCGGAGCCGCGGCGCAGAAGCAGTATGCGGGTGATGGCATCTCCATCACGCCCACGGCGGACGGCGCGCGGCTGCGGGCAGTGTTTCAGAAGCTCGAAGGCGAGGCCACGCGCGAGGGCCTCTGGCTCACCTCCACGGCGGAGGAGGATGCGGGCAAAGGCGAAAAGTTCCGCGTCATGGCATCAGCCATCGGTCGCGTCGGCTCTCAACTCTCAACTCTCAACTCTCAACTTCTCCCAGCCACCGGCACCGTGCAGACCACAGCCGAAGCCGCCGTCTTCCTCCGGCCGGGGCTGATCGAGGAATACCGCGTGAGCATGGATGGCGTGCGGCAGGACTTCATCATCCTCGAGCGGCCCGCGGGTGCGGGCGAGTTGAGCGTGGAACTGGCGCTCAGCGGCGCCACGGCGGAGACGGCCAGCTATGGGGCCAGGCTCACGCTGGCGGGCAGCGGGCGGGCCATCGCCTACAGCCGCCTGCGCGTGTCCGATGCCACGGGGCGCGAGCTGGCCGCCGCGCTCGAAGTCGTCGCTGCCGACCGCCTCGCCGTGCGCGTGGACGACGCCACCGCCGCCTATCCCATCCGCATCGACCCCACCTTCAGCGATGCCGACTGGGTGAGCCTGAACCCCGGCATCCCGGGGGCAAACGGCTCCGTGAACGCCATCGCCGTGGACGGCAGTGGCAATGTCTATGTCGGCGGCTACTTCACCTTCATCGGCACCGTGGCCGCCAACTACATTGCGAAATGGAACGGCAGCGCGTGGTCGGCCCTCGGCTCGGGGATGAACAACCAGGTCGTTGCGCTGGCGGTGAGCGGCAGCGACCTTTACGCCGGGGGAAAGTTCACCACGGTGGGCGGGGTGTCGGCCAGCAACATCGCGAAATGGAACGGCAGCGTCTGGTCCGCCCTCGGCTCGGGGACGGGTGGAAACTTTCCTTACATCTATGCGCTGGCGGTGAGCGGCAGCGACCTCTACGCCGGGGGACTCTTCACCACGGCGGGCGGGGTGACAGTCAACCACATCGCGAAATGGAACGGTAGCGCCTGGTCGGCCCTCGGCTCCGGAGTGGACAGCAGGGTCAGTGTGATGGCGGTGAGCGGCAGCGACCTCTACGCAGCGGGCTTCTTCGGCACTGCGGGCGGGGTGACAGTCAACTACATCGCCAAATGGAACGGCAGTGCCTGGTCGGCGCTCGGCTCGGGGATGGACAACACCGTTTCTGCGCTGGCGGTAAGCGGAAGCGATCTTTACGTCGGGGGATACTTCGCCACGGCTGGCGGGGTGTCAGCCAGCAACGTCGCCAAATGGAACGGCAGTGTCTGGTCTGCGCTCGGCGCGGGGATGGATAACAATGTCTTTGCGCTGGCGGTGAGCGGCAGTGATCTCTACGCCGGGGGATCCTTCGGGACGGCGGGCGGAGTGTCGGCCAACTATCTCGCGAAATGGAACGGCAGCGCCTGGTCGGCCCTCGGCTCGGGGATGGACGGCTTCGTCAATGCGCTGACTGCCGACGCCTCCGGCCATCTCTTCGTCGGCGGGTCCTTCTATTTTGCCGGCATGACCGTGTCGCCCTTCATCGCCCAGGCGAATATCGGTGGGGCCGCCCCCGAGATCGCCGTCGAGCAGCCCGCCGGGACGGACCTGGCCAGCGGCACAGCGAGCATCGCCTTTGGCACGGTGACCCTCGGTAGCAGCAGCGCGGCGAAGACCTTCACGATCAAGAACACCGGCACCGGCGCGCTGACGATCACCAGCGTGGGCGCGACCGGCGGGAACGCGGGCGACTTCCCGGTGAACACCGCCGGGATGCTCACCAGCGTGCCCGCCACCAATGGCAGCACCACTTTCAGCGTCACCTTCACCCCCGCCGCCGCCGGCCCCCGCGCGACGACGCTGCGCATCCTGAATGACGACAGCAACGAGGGAACCTTCGACATCGCCCTCTCCGGCACGGCGCTGACGGCGCAGGAGGCGTGGCGGCTGCAATATTTCGGCACGACGAGCAACACCGGCAACGCTGCCGACGCCGCGGACCCGGACGGCGACGGGCAGACGAACCTTTTCGAATATGTGGCGGGGCTGGCGCCGACGGATGCGACCTCGCGCTTCACGCTCACCATCGCCGCCGTCCCCGGCCAGCCCACGCAGAAGGCCCTGAGCTTCACCCCCGTGGTCGCTGGCCGCACCTACACCATCACCTCCAAGAGCACCCTCACCGCCCCGACCTGGAGCGCCATCACCGCCTCCGCCCCGAGCGACAACGGCACGACGCGAACGATCACCGACCTGAGCGCCACCCCCGCGCCGAAGTTCTACCACGTCGAGATCACCAAGCCGTAGGGTGCTCAAGGAGTATCCAATGTGTGTGCGGAGATGGGGTGAGCTTCAGAATTTCGCTCTTGCGGGACTGGACGATAGGTAGAGAGGCAGAGCCATGATGGCTGTCCCTTTCTTCGAATGCACGCGGCGTCAGAGCGAAATTCTGAAGCTCACCCCGCCTCCCTCGCCCCGAAGCCGTCAGCTTCGCAGCGGGAGCCGGACGGTTCTCGCCTCGGATCGCCACGTTTATGACTTGACCGTTCTACCAAAGATTCCGTATCGACGTCGACTGCAGAAGATGACCAACAAGCAGGCTGAGCCGCTTGCTGCGATGCGGCGTCGCTGGCCGCTCACCCTCCGCCGCTTCTCTTCTTCGGTCGTTTTTCGGTTCCGATCTTCTCCGCATCTCGCCACGTCAGGTCTCATCCCCCCATCCCCATGAAAACGTTGCACCTCCTCACGATCGTCGCCTTCCTGCTCTCCGCCGCCCTGCCCGCACGCGCGCAGGAGCCGGGCGCGCCGAAGCCTTCCATCCCAGCGGCACCCGCCGAGGGCGGTGGCAAGGCCATTCCCTTCGATCAAATCGGCGCCGAGGCGCAGAAGCAGTATGCGGGTGATGGCATCTCCATCACGCGCACGGCGGAGGGGGCGCGGCTGCGGGTCGTGTTTCAGAAGCTCGAAGGGCAGGCCACGCGCGAGGGGCTCTGGCTCACCTCCACGGCGGAGGAGGATGCGGGCAAAGGCGA
>JBBRXP010000091.1:0-22722 GCA_038238555.1 Chthoniobacterales bacterium
CCGGGCGATGAGTCCGCTGATGCGTTGCGCGCGAAAACGGCGCGCCCAGCGCTGCACACCAGGAAGAGCTGCAAGCGAGATAAGTTGCCGTTGCCCGCAAGCCTCGTCCTTTGGCAGGCTCCAGAATCACCCGCGCCCGTCTCGAGTCCTCCGCGCGCGCGCTTCGCGAACGCACCCGGCGCTGCGGTTCCCGAGGTTCTGGTGGAGTAAGAATCAAGCGTTTGGCAGCCACCGGACTAACTCATCCGATACCGTGGCCATATCAATGTTACATTGCACTAGCCTTGTGCGTTACGAGCCGTGCCGTCCCCAGCCGAGCACGTCGTCGATGTAGCCGTTGCCGTCGTCGTCGATTCCATTGCCGGGGATGTCGCGGGTGTTCCTCCAGATGTTCGCGGCGAGACCCATGGGGACTGCCGCGCCACCGAGGTACAACACCAGTGGCTTGTTCCATCAGGTTACGGGGAAGAAAGCGCCACCCTCATTGCACGCGACGCCCTGGGGGACAAGCGATGCCCGGCGTCTCACCGGTCTCCACGCCAGTCGAAGAAACCGAGCGCTTCCAATTCGCCGCGCAGCCTTGCGCATTGCTCGGGAGTTAGGTTGGTGTGCGGCAGGCGCGCGGGGCCGACCTGCACGCCGAGCATCTCCATCACGGCCTTGGCCGCGCCCATGAAGCCGTGGCTGGCGAGGAGTTGCACGAGACGGACGCCGCGGAATTGCTCTTCGCGCGCGGTGTCGAGGTCGCCGCGTTCGAAGGCGGCAAGGAGCCGGTGAAAAATGGGGGCGGTGAAATTGTAAGTGCTGCCGACGGCGCTGGTGGCGCCGAGAGCGAGCGCGGCGAGGAGAAATTCGTCGCACCCAAAGAGCACGCTCCACGGCCCGCCCTCCGCGCGCAGGCAGAGCTGAAAGGCCATGAGATCGGGGTTGCTAAATTTGAGCCCGGCGAGCGTGGGGATGCGGCCGCGCGCTTGGGCGAGGAAGTCGGGAGTCGGAAGACTCACGCCGGTGAAGATGGGGATGTCGTAAAAATAAAACGGCGTCGCCGGCGCGGCCGCGGCGATGTGAGCGGCGCACGCCACGAGCGTGGAAACGTCGCGGGGCTTGAAGTAGCTGGGCGAGAAAGCGGCGATGGCGAGGGCGCCAAGTTCTTGCGCCTGCGCGGCGAGCGAGCGGGCGTCTTCGAGGCAGTTGGAGCCCACATGCACAATCACGCGCATGGGGGCGCCGCGCGCCACTTCCGCCCAGCGCTGTGCGAGTGCGCGACGTTCCTCGAGTGAGAGCGAGTGACACTCGCCGGTCGTGCCGCCGATGAAGACCGTGGAGATGCCGTCGGCGAAGAGATGAGCCGCTTGCTTCTCGACGGCGCCGAGATGGAGCGAGCCATCCGCGCGGAAAGGGGTGTGCGTGGCGGCGACGAGACCGGAGAGCGGAGTTTGTGGCGCCATGTCACTTGTCACTTCGACACCTCCACGCGGCCAAATTCGATGATGTCCGGCGAAGGCTGCGGCCGGTTGTCGAGGAGGAGGTTCACGATCTCGATGCCGGCGCGCTCCATGTCGTGAAGCAGCGCATTGACGCGCGAATTCAAGTAGCCGTAAGCGACCGCGCACGGGATGGCGACCACGAGCCCCGCAGCCGTGGTGAGCAGGCTCTGATAGATGCCGCTGGCAATGTCCGTGGAGCTCGCAAAGCCGCTCTGCGAGGAGATGTTTACGAAGGCTTCGATGAGACCGGTGACGGTGCCGAGCAGGCCGATCATGGGCACGACAAATCCAATGGTGGCGATGATCCCGAGCCGGCGCTCGAGGCGCGGCAGCTCGAGCTGGCCCGCCTCCTGGACGATCTCCTTGAGCTCGGCCCGCGGCGCATCGTGCCGCACGATGGCGGCGTGAATGACGCGGGTGACCGGTGTCGGCGTGCTGGCACATTCCATCTGCGCATCGGCAAAGCGCCGCTGCTGGATGAGCAGCGCCAGCCCGCGCAGGAATTCCCCCACACGCACCGTGACGCGGTGATAGTAAGTGGCCCGCTCCAAAAACACCGCTCCCGCAAGCACGCTGCAGAACAGGATGAGCCACATGAGCGGGCCGCCTTTTTGCATGTATTCAGGCATGGCGCGGGATTAAAGGCGCGCGATCCGCGCGGTGCCAGAGGAAAAGTAAAAGGGCACCATCTCTGCTTTTCGGCTCGCATGTCTTCCATTGAATGTTTGACCCGGTGGATGCCGGAAATTAAAAGCCTCTCCCGGAAAGGCTGCCGATGATCGCAAATAGAGAAGACATCCGATTTGAATGTGCGCACTGCGCGCAGTCCTTTGTGGTGGAGGCATCGGGCGCGGGCGTGGAGATGAGCTGTCCAGTGTGCCAGCACCGGCTGAGCGTCCCGGACGATGACGATTTCCTGGACCGCGAGTATGGATCGCGCGGCGCCTTCACCCGCCGCGAAGAGACGCACGCGGAACTCGTCGAGGCGCTCAAAGAAGCGACTGAGGAAAAGGAAAAGCTGGCGGCCAGCGCGACTCACGCACAAGCCGAGTTGAAGAAATCCCAAAGCGAGCGCCAGCAGTGGAGGAGCGACCTCGCCGCGCACAAGCAAAAGGTGGCAGCCGCCGAGGCGCGATCGGAAGAAATCGAAACGCAACTCATTCTCCGCGATTCGGAGCTCGCCGGCGCGCGCGCGGAAATCGCGCAGACCGAACAGGAACTCTGCGCCGCGAAATCGGAGATCGACCGTCTTCGCGAGGATGGCGCCGTGCAGCGCCGCAGTGCCGCGGAAGCGCAGGAGCGACTCGCGGCACATTGCGATCGCCTCCGATCCTCGGAAGAAGCGCGGCAGACTCTCAGCGAGCGCTGCGAAGATTTGCGCACGGAAGCCAGGTCGCTGAGGCAGGATCTGCGCGACAGCGAATCCGGGCGCGAGTTGCTGGCGCTCCGCGGGAAAGTCGCCGCGCTCCCCGACCTCGAGCGCTTGCAAGCGGAACTGACGGATACGCGGCGCGCTCGCGACGAAGCGCAGAAGCGGGCCGAGGCCGCTGCCGATTCGGCGCTGAAGCAGGACAACGAAGTCTTGCGTGGGATCATCAAACGCCAGAACGACGAAATCACCCAGCGCCACACTCAACTCAAGCGACTCAAGCGCGCGCGATTCGCCGCCAGAATTCTCTACGCCCTGCTCGCGATCGCACTGCTCGCAACGATCGCATTCGCCGTGCGCGCCCTGCCGTAGCGGCGCCGCTACGCCAGCAAACGCTCCGCATTCAACCTCTGCAAATCCTTTGGCACAAACACGCCATCTTCGCGGATGAGCCGTCCATCGAAAAGAATCAGCCCGCCGCCGTAATCCTTGCGCTGGATATTCACTAGATCCCAGTGCACCTGCGAGCGGTTGCCATTCTCCGTCTGCTCGTAGCACTGGCCCGGCGTGAAGTGGAAAGAGCCATTGATCTTCTCGTCGAATAAAATGTCGCGCATCGGGTGCAGCACGTGCGGATTGAAGGCGATCGCAAATTCCCCGATGAAGCGCGCGCCGGCATCGCTGTCGAGGATGGCATTGAGCTTCGCGGTATTATTTGCTGTCGCCTCGACGATCCTGCCATCCCGGAATTCAAGCCGCACGTTATCAAACGCCGCGCCCTGATAAATAGTGGGCGCATTAAAAGTAATGTGCCCGCGCACGGACGTCTTCACCGGCGCAGTGAATACTTCGCCGTCCGGAATATTGTGCGTGCCGCCGCAAGCCACCGCCTTGATCCCTTTGATCGAAAAGGCGAGATCGGTGCCCGGCCCTTTGATTTCCACCTGGTCGGTCTTCATCATCAGCTCCGCGAGCGCCTTCATTCCCGGCGCCATCTTTCCATAATCGAGCGTGCAAACGCGGAGAAAAAATTCCTCAAACGCCTCCGTGCTCATGCCCGCCGCCTGAGCCATCGAAGAGGTCGGCCAGCGCAGCACGCACCAGCGCGTCTTCTTCACCCGCCAGTCGAGCACGGACTTCATCTTGCGCGCCAACAGCTTCAACTTGTCTTCCGGCACATCGCTCATCTCCGTGATGTTGTACCCGCCGCGCAGCGCGATGTAGGCGTCCATCTTCTTCATTTGCGACAGCGCATGGGCGGCCGCGACATTGAAGTACTCCTCCTCCGCCCCAAGCGCCATCTCCCGCGCCACCCGCCCGTGATGCACCTGAATAAACGGTACCGCACCGGCTCCCCGCACCGCGCGAATGAGTGCCACCGACATCTGCTCGGGGACGTCGAAAGCGTCAATGAGCACCTTGTCGCCTTCGGTGAGCTGCGTGGAATGAGTCACGAGCAGGCGGGCCAGCTCATCGAATCGAGGATCGTGCATGGAGGCTGAGAGTCGCTGCTGGCGGCGCGAGTGACAAGCGCGGGGGAGGGGTCTTTGATTTACGAAGAAACTAAATCCTCGCTTGCCGCTCATTTCATGCTTTGTATTTACATTGGCAATTCTCCCAGCTCCCTTGAACTCCCTTCTCCCGCATCGCAACGCCGGCTTCAGCCTCATCGAAGTGGCTCTGGCAATCGCCGTCGTCGCCTTCGCTTTTGTGGCGCTGCTCGGCCTGCTCCCCGCCGGGCTCACCACCTTCCGCCGCGCGCTGGATATTTCCATCTGCACGCAGATCGCCCAACGCATCGTGAGCGATGCCCAGGGCGCTGACTTCGATATCGTCACCGATCAGGCAGATCTCCCGGACGCGGATAAGACCTTGAAGACCGAATTCTCTTTCCGCGCCCCCAAGGCGAAAGAAGGAGAGCAAGGCATCAGATTCTTCGACGAACAGGGGAACGAAATTGTCAGCGCCGACGGGAAGGTCTTTAAGGGCGTGGGGGACTTATCGTCGAAGGAAAGATTCCGGGTCGTTTATCAAGTCAACACGCGCATTATCCCGCAATTTACCCCGCCCCGGGGCACCGAAACTAAGCAAGTACTCAATGTGGAAAGGAAAGGGCACGCCGGTAACCTGGCGCTCTTTACCATTCAGATCGCGCATAATCCCAGCAGCGTGGAGCTGGCCCTGAGCAAGGATCCCGCGGATAACCCAGCCAAGCCGCAACGCAACTTATGGCTGCCGCGGGATGGGGTGGATGTGTTTACTTACACCGCCTACCTGGCGAGGAACCAATGAAACCCATCAGTGACCGTCTCCAAACGCGGGCGGCCGCATTCACTATCGTCGAGTTACTCGTCTCCACGGTGGTCTTTGTTGGCATCCTCACCATCCTTGTCATCACGACCAGCCAGACGGCAAACATCTGGCACAGCAGCGCCGCAAAGGTCGAGCAATTCCAGCAAGCCAGGCGCGGCTTTGAAGCCATGACAAGAAAGATCAGCCAGGCCACGCTCAATACGTATTGGGACTACGATTTCCCGATCATATCCCAAGGTGGTGGTCGTTTCAAAGATACCTTGAAACCACCGGATGGTTATTCGCGGCAGTCGGAACTCCGCTTTCGCAGCGCACCTATGAAGACGTTGGAGTTATCCACCGATACCAATAAGAACGGTTCAGTGGTAGTTAGGCCGACGGACGGGATTTTCTTCCAGGCCCCACTCGGCTACGTCGAGGAAGATCAGTTCAACTCCCCTCCGATCACGACGAGTAACTCATCGAAATCCAACCCCAGCCTCAAGCCGCTCAATGAACTCTTAAACACATGGGGATACTTCATCGAAGTGAGTGACGATTCCGCTTTCAGACCGCATTTCCTGGAGGGGATCGTTCCAAAGCGCGTTCGCTCGCGGCTCATGGAACTCATGGAGCCTGCCGCCCTTACCCGGATCGATAATCCGGCCATCGACGAAAAGAAGCCCACAAGTTACAAGCAAAACAAAGTCTGGCCCATTTTGGATCCGCATTGGAATCTTCCGTGGGATGGTTGGTTTTCCGAGGCGATGAAGCGACCCGGTCAAAAATCCTACCATGTGCTCGCGGAGAATATCGTCGCCTTGGTGATCCTGCCCAGGCTTTCGCAGCAAGACGAGGCGGAGCGTGCCAAGACTCAGAAGGAGCTGCTCTGTCCCCTTTACGACTACGACTCAAAGCGCAACGCCAATGACGAGGCCGCCATCAAGAACCCCACTGCTCCCAGCACCAAAAACACCGATCCGGAGGTCAACCCAAAGAATCAACTGCCGCCCGTGGTGCAAGTGGTGATGATCGCTCTCGATGAGACAGCCGGCGACCGCTTGGCATCGTTGGCTGGGGGCGATCCCAATATCATTGCGGGTGAAGACCCGAAGCGCGGTCTCGATTTCTCCGAGCTATTCAAGGACGCGCGCGTGCTGGAAAACAACAAAACCGGGAAGGGCGACATCGCGAAGATGGAAGACCAGTTAATAGACAAACGCCTTACCTACCGCATTTTCACCTCCAACGTAGGCATTCGCGGCGCCAAGTGGAGCCGCTCGCAGACCAAATAAGTAACCAATACACCCCCATGAACACCGCAAACAGAAACCAGGATCGAGCCGTTGCCCTTGTCGTCGTTCTCGCATTCATCGTCTTACTTTCGGTCTTTATCGTAAGCTTCTTCACGAGTTCTCAAAACGAACTAAGCGCCGCCCAGAGCTTTTCCAGCGAAGTGAGCGCGCAGCAGCTCTCCGAATCGGTCGTCTCGGTCGTCGAGGGCCAGATTCGCGAGGCCACCACTCGGAAGAATGGTGCATGGGGTTCCCAGCCGGGAATGATCCGGGTGTATCGTTCCGGCGAGGAGGCATCAACAGAAGCCGAGGCGTTTTTCAAACTCTACTCGTCGGACGATATGATCGTCACGCGCGGCGAACTTGCGGATTGGGCAAAGAAAGGTGGCGACCAGGATTTTGGCGATAACTGGTTTAAGAAGCCTGCGCTCTTCACGGACCTTAATGAGCCGGTTTCGGTTAATTCAGCAACTTCCGGGACTTCCGCCACAAATGATTTCGATCTTAGGTTTCCGATCGTCGATGGCAATGACTTGAAGCTTCTTACGGTCAAAGATCAGCAACTTCTTACTTACGACGCCGACAACGATGGCAAGGCGGATATTGAAGGCTTCGGCATCGACCCGAAGTCCGACAAACTGAACTACAAATCCGGCAAGCCAGTCTCGAACACCAACAACCCGGTGGCCATGCCTGTAAAGTGGCTTTACCAACTAAGGGATGGCACCCTGACTGCCCCAAAAGAGGATGCTGCGGACGGAACCCAAGCAATTTGGGAACCAGGTTTGCGTGCGCCAACCAAGTCAAATCCCATTGTAGGTCGCGTCGGGTTCTGGACCGACGACGATACGTGCAAAGTCAACATCAACACCGCGGGAGGTTTCTCGAAAAAGAACATCCCACCGACCAAGGGCCATAATTATACAGATGACGACTTCGCAGGTTCATTCTGGGATACACCCCGCGCCTTCACTCGTTTCGAACGAGGTGTTAACGAGGTAAATAAAACAACTGGGGAGGAACTTGCCGCCCTCAGAGAAGGCGGACTGGGCCTTTCACAACCGGTGCGCGGCGAATTTCAACGTTATCCGGGCCATCCCTCGACCACTTCACTGGGTTTAATATTCCAGAGCCTGCTTTCTTCTGAGCAAACATATACCATGACGCCGCGACTCCACGAAGGCGCTACCCAAGGAGGAACAGCCCGCTTCTTGTCGGCCTACGACGATCCTTTGGCCCCGAAGCAGAGGCGCCTTTATGCCACCGTGGACGAAATGTTTTTCGGGCAATCTTCACTCGATCCAAATGACCCGAAGTCCGCGTCTCTAGGTGATAAGAGGCCGGCGACCGATGACGAGTTGGACTTCCCGAAAGGCACCATCACTCCTCAACTTCTGGAGCGGCTGCGCTTTTTCCTGACTGCGCAAAGCCGCGCTCCGGAGCTAAACCTGTTTGGACGTCCGCGCATCACGATCTGGCCGGTTCGCGACGAAGGGGAATATCGAACTCAACAGTTGAGCCCGCCGGGCAGCCCCGATCTTCGATACCCTCTATGGAATGCTTCGGACAAGTTGATTGCGTTCTGCTCGACCGTTGGGAAGGATACCAGCTCTACTGTCACCTCAAAGGGTCAAGCTGATTCGAAACGCTTTCTATTTCAGCGGACCGGCAACTATAATCCGACCACCAACACTTTCGATCCCGACAAGGGCGCATACAGTTCCGACGCAGACGGCAAGATTCCGCGGAATAAGGATCTGCTCGCCTATCTCCGCGAAGTCACATCAAAGCCGGTTCCGGGTGTTGGTGGAAAAAGTTTCTCCCAGAAATACGGAACCGATCGAGACCAGATTGTCGCAGAGATTTTTGATTACATTCGCACGGTCAATATGCGGGATTCGACTTACGACAAACTGATCAATCCTCCAGGAAAGGATGGGGTGAGTCCCACCCCTACCGCAGCGCAATTTAAGGCAATGGAGACCCATAAATACGCTCCGCGAGGCATTGTCATTCCGATCAAACTTGAGGGCGGAGGCACGGGGTTTGGTCGTCTCTCCACGATCTCTGAAATCTCTCTTGTCCTTTATCACGCCGGATACATGGGCACGAAAGGCGGACCATACCTAAGTCGTGCGGCAGTCCAGGGCGAGATTAAATCAAACCTGCTTCGAGCATTTGTCATCTTCGAAATGTTCAATCCGATGCAGGGCTTTGCCCCTAACAAGGGAGTAAACGGCAATTCGGCGGACTTGCGGAAGATGGCCATCGAGGTAACGGGCCTCGATCAGTTTATGATTACGACCCCAGACGGGGAATCCACGTCGCTTCATTTGCCACCGACGGCAACAAACTCTTTCAGATATGCATCGGCTGATGGGAACTCGTGGGGTGGACGAAACTCGGGTGGCCTCGAGGGGTTTTTTCATACCATGCTATGGAAGGATGGAAGAGAGCCCAAAGCCGCTAACACACAGTACCCATCTCCAGAAACCAGTTGGTATCCGTTCCAAGATGATACGAAAGGGATTCCATATCCGTGGGTAAAGGAAGTCGAGGGAGCGGCGGCGCAAACGATGGAACTCAAAGGGGCGGAACTTACGGTAACGATCAAATACGGGGATTTAGCGGTCCGCACCTTCGACCACGTAAAATTCCCGGACACCACGGTGCCGGCGCCTACCGATGAATTCTGGCACCAAGACGACCTCGGTAAATTTGGCGGTTACTATGGTTCGCCAGCGGACAGTCGGTCGAACGTGACTTCTTTTACTTTGGACATAGTGCCTGGCGGATTCTTTCCAACCGACCGTAACAAAAATAATGACTTCCCACCCGATGTCGCGAAATCAAAGTCGCTCGCGAACCGCATTCTATATCTGAGCGGTCGCTATGATAAGGAATATAGGGATGCAGGCGATAACATATTCGCCGATTACCGAGGACTGGGACGTCAAATTCTTCAGCCGGGCGATACGGTGCGGAGTCTGATTCCCGCCGGCGAAGCGGATCCGCGAGTTCTTGCGCTGGCGGCCAAAGTGACTTTTGAAATGCATCCCGATTATATGGATCCCACGGTGCGGCATGCGCAGACCCTGCGGACGGGGACCGGAGCTTTGTATTATCCGAGTTACCTCGATACGTTCACGGGCACCACGCGTGATGAAACGAAGCTTGGCAACTTGGTGAAACTTCCAGTCGGCACGGGTAATAAATACAAATACCGACCGGCAAAGGAGCCGGAACTGCCGGATCGGAATAGCAAGGGAGATAAGATCAATGGAGTCACACGAAGCAGCGATCAACAGCCGGGGGATTTCGATACCGGCCTTGGAGATCTTCCCGATGGCGCCTATTGCAATAAAGCGGATGAAGGGAATCTTGCATACCGTTATGAAGACAAAGATCAGAAAGGCGACTATTACATTCCCAAGCGGTGGAAGTATCCGGTTCCCTACTTCACCGCAGCCTACGAAGAGACCTTTGACACTTTTTTTACGCCAAATCGGCAAGTGCCCTCTCCGGTGGTCTTCGGATCGCTGCTATCCGGAGCTTCTACGCACTGGCAGACGCTCTGCTTTTCGCCAAACCCAGCCGGCCCAGGTCATCCGGGACTTTCCAAACCGAAGGACTACCTATTACTCGACCTCTTTACAATGCCGGTGGTCGAGCCCTACGCGATCAGTGAGCCATTCTCGACTGCCGGTAAGATCAATTTGAATTACCCGATCGTGCCGTTCTCTTATATCACGCGGAGCACGGCGATGCGGGCTGCTCTGCATCCCGTTCGCGTGACGATGATTCCCACCGACCACGTCTGGGATTACAAAACGGGCTCGACTAATCCGGATGTTACCGCAAAGAGCAACCTTTCCAAAGCTTCCATGCTTTCGAACTATCGTCTGCGTCTTGATCGGGACGAAACCCTAAAAGCGTTCGATAGCTTTTTCGCGGAGGGCAAGACCTCGGCGGACGCCGGATTTTTCAAGACTGCCGCGGAGATTTGCGACATGTTTTTGTATCCGGCCGTGATGCCCGACGGGCAAGCACCGCCGAAGTGGCAGAAAGGCGATCAGCTTCTCAAATCAGAGTGGGAAAGGAATTACGGCCTCACCGGCGATAACCTTCGAGAGAAGCCTTATGGGGATCTATACCCGCGGCTTACTACCAAGTCGAATACCTTCACGGTGCATATGCGCGTGCAGTCGCTGAGGCAGACTCCGGCTTCCGCGAGCAAAGGAATATGGGATGAGAAAAAGGATCGGGTGCTCGGGGAATACCGCGGCTTCTCGACCATCGAACGTTATATCGACCCGGAAGATCGGCGCTTCAGCGCGAGTCACTCTGAGACGCAGACGCGGGGGGATTATATCGACGTGGATAAGGACGAAGTGAACAAGCCTTCGGTGGAAGACGCTTATCGATTCCGCGTGCTGAATACCAAGCGCTTCGTGCCTTAACGGGGCGTTTCACGCCGGTGAGAACGAGAGAAGGCGGAAGGGGTCGGTCCGTGCATACGTGCAGAATTTAGTTCCATGATCCACTCGCCATGCGGGGGCAAGCGTCAGCCGGAGCACCTATTGACAGGCTCGGGAGATTTCCGGCGGAGCCGTAGATGTCGTTGCATTCCGGCTACGACACTTATGATCAAGCAGCTTTCCGCGCGCGGGGTCCTGGGCTTCGGCCCACGCTTCGGGGGTCCAATCTTTGGTCTTCGACGACGTGATGAACAAGCAGCGCGAAGTCATGTACGGCTGGCGCAACGATTCCATCAACGCCGACGAGCCGCTCCCGCTGCTTTACGAAACACTCGAGGAATATCTTCCCGAAAAAGCCGCCGTGAAAAAGGGGTCGGGAGTTTCAAGTTTCACGTTTCCGGCGTTTATAACCTCGCCGCTTCGAATGATGACTGAGTGCCCCCACCGTCCGGTCGCGACCTCCAAGGCAAGCGCATGGCGCAACAACCGTTCCAGGCGCGCGGCAGTCCGTGCATCCAGATTCTGCAGAGCGCCATCCACTTCGAGCGCGAGGGGACTCATTGAGCATAGTCATTTCACGGAACTGCACCTCGGAAATCCTCCTCGAATGCGACGCGAATGATGACGTCGGCAAAGGCGTGGGCGGCGGCAAGATCATCGTCTATCCGCCCGCCGGTTCCACCTGCTGCAACCAGCAAATGGTCGGCTTGGAAAAACTCGACGCCCCCCGAGGAGATCGCCGTCATTTACTCGAAGATCAAAAAGCACGCCGACTACACAAAGAGCCAGCGCGCTTTCAAAGCGCTCGCGCTGTGGGAAGACATGATTCCGAAGTTCGTGAAGGTGATGCCCAAGATTACAAGCGCGTGCTCGTCCCGCTGAAAAAGCGGAAGCCGACGGCCTGAGCGTCCTTGCCCCTGTCTGCAAGAGTAAGAGGCAAGAGCTTCGAGTTCCCGAACTTACGGCTTGTAGTAAGCGCCCATGTATTCGAGCACTCTGGCGCGCAGTTCCTCGCCGTCCACGGCGCCGCTGTGCCGCCAGAGAACGGCGCCATCCGGCGCCACGAGCACGGTGTGCGGGATTCCGCCGGGCCATTCGGGATCGAGGACATCCATCAGCGCATGGGTATCTGCTCCGGTAAAGAGGTAACTGTTTGTGTTACGACCTTCGGCCTTGAGCGTTGGCTTTAACTTATCGAGCAGGCCGGCGCCTTGCTTCTCGAGGAATGCTTTCACCTGCGGCATGTCCGTCGGTTCGTCGGTGCTGATAGTAATCAGCTCGAAGTCTCGCAACCCGAACTTGCGCGCGGTCTTTACTAACTCCGGAAACTCGGCCACGCACGGGCCGCACCAAGTGGCCCACACGTTAAAGAGCCGCACTTTCTTCGTTCCATTCTTGCGCAGCGCGGCCACGCCCGCGGCGTCGATGGGCTCGACGTCCACCGGCGTCTTGTCCCACTTCTCGGTCTTCTCCGCCACCATCGACTTCTTGGTCATCCACTTGGTCGAGCAACCGTGCGGCTTTGTCGTTTCCACCGGCACGGGCTGCCCGGCGAGCAGGGCCAGCACAGCGTTCCGGGCGTCCTGCGTTTTCACGGTCGCCGGCTCGGCGAAGCGCGAGTCGTCGAATTGTCCCTGGTAACGTAGTTTCCCCTCCGCATCGAAAATGAAAATGTGCGGCGTTGCCAGACAGCCATACGCCTTCGCCACCGCCTGCGTCTCGCCATCGTAGAGATAGGGAAAGGTGAACCCCGACTCGGCGGCGTACTTCTTCATATCTTCAAAGCCATCGTTGTATTTCGAGTAACCTAGCTCGTCGATACTTAGTCCGTCCGGGTTATTCGGATTGATGGCAACGAGGGTGACTCCTTTGTCTTTGGTTTCTTCAAGTAACTTCTTGATGCGTCCTTCCGCCGCGTGTGAATCGGGGCAGTGGTTCGAGATGAAGGCGATCATCAGAAGTTTCGCCCCCTTGAAATCGGCGAGCGTGTGCGGCTTCCCATCGATTCCCGGCAGCGAGAAATCTGGCGCGGGATCGCCAATCTTCAGTTCCCGTGCATCGCCCGGCAGTGCGTGCGGGTCAGGCTTCTTCGCGGCGATCACGAGGCTGGAAGTAACAAGTAAGACGGTGAGGGTCACTTTGAGTGTGTTCATAAGTAAGTCGCAGTTATTCCACCACCATCACCCCGCGCATGACAAGGTAATGGCCGGGGAAGGAACAGATATAGGGATACTTACCGGGTAACTTCGGGGCATGGAAGCGCAATGTGTCGGACTCGCCTTGTTTCAACATCTTCGTGGCCTGCAGGATCTTTTCGGACTTCGGTACAAAGGCCATCTTCTCGAACGCGTCGGGTTGTTTCGCCATTTCGTTTGCGGCCTGGCCCACTTCTTCCTCGGCGCCCGGCTGGACGATGAGCAAGTTATGCGGCGTCGCGTCTGGATTTTCGAGGATGAGCTTCACCGGCGCGCCGGCCTTTACCTTGAACTCGGTGATCGTGAACAGCATCCGCTCATGCACGGTGCCGATCTTCACGATCTGTGGCTTGAGCTTGTCGAATGGATCGGCCGGAGCCGTGCTTTTCGGCGCGCGCTTCTTCGGAGTGCTCTCGGCGATGAATTTCACGAGGCGCGGGTCGGCTTCGACATCCCACTGCGGGCGTAGCGAGTCGAGCGCGCTGCGGAGTACAAAAGTAAGATAACTATCCATCGGATGCTGAAGCAGATCGAGCGCGACCTCGCCGGCCTCGCGGCTTTGGAAGTAACTCGCCGCGATTGCCGCTTCCAGACGCACGATGCCGCTCTCATCATTCGCGCGCTGGCGGAGGAGCGCAAGCGCGTCGGGAATGTAAGGGTGCCAGTAACGTAACTGCTGAGTGGCGGCTGCGCGCACGTGGAGGTCGGGCGCTGCGAGAAGCCTCGTGAGCAGCGGCGCATTAGTCTCGCCAATGCCGCGATATACCCACACGGCTTCGAGTAAGTGATGTAACTCGCGCGGCTCCGCGACCCATGCATCCAGCGCCGTCTTTACCTCCGCTCGGTCGCGTTCCCGCAATTCCATCCGAGTAAGATAACGCGTGCGCGACTCTTCGCTTTTCAAAAGATCGAGCAACGCAGGCACCGGTCCGCCGGCGGTCCGCGGCGGATCGAGCAGCGGCCGGCCTTTGGCCACGATGCGCCAGATGCGGCCGCTCGTCTTGTCGCGTCGTGTGTCACGCAGAGAATACTGCATGTGACCTTTCACCGGATTATACCAGTCGCACACATACATCTCACCGCGCGGTCCGAGACGCACGTCGGTCGGGATGAAGGACAGATTGGCGCTCGTCCACACATGACCCACGAGCTTCTCCTCATAATGCGTGTCTTTCTCCACCCACTGCTGAATCTCCACGCTGTTAGTCGGCTTGTAACGTAGCCGGGCATAACAATCGTGTAACTCGGCTGGGAAGTGCCGGCTCGTGAAGAACTCCTGCCCACATGTGCCGCTGTAAGCCGGAAAGAAATTTCCCGCCGGCACGTGCTGCTGCGGGAAAGGCGGATTGAGCGCGTGCACCGCGCTCGCGAAGACGGGATGACTCCCGACGTGCCAGCCCCAATCGTCAAACACGATGCCCCACGGATTAGTGCTGTAGTAACTCCCGAAAGCAAGCAGCCGCTGCGTGGCTGGCCGGAATCGGAAGAAACTGCTGTCGTGCGCGCGCACCGGGCCGTAGGGCGTCTCGACCGAGGAGTGATGAAAGATGCTTTCGCGAAAAATAAGATCGCCATCCGGGCTCCACGCGAAATCGTGGAGCGCGTGATGCGAATCCTCCGTGCCGAAACCCGTGAGCACGATGCGCCGCGCGTCGGCCTTGCCGTCGCCATCGGTATCCTGGAGGAAGGTGAGGTGCGGCTGTTCGGAGACATACACGCCGCCATCGCCAAATTCGAAGGAGAGCGGGATGTGCAGGCCCGTGGCGAAGGTGCTGCACTTATCCGCCTTTCCGTCGCCATTGGTATCTTCAAGGATAAGTAACTGATCGTCTGGCTCCGCGCCGGGAGTTACTTGCGGATAAGTAGTCGAGCACGACACCCACAGCCTGCCGCGCGTGTCGAAGCGCATCTGGATGGGTTTCGCGAGCTGCGGGAAATCTTCTTCTGAAGCAAAGCAATTCACCTCAAAGCGCGGGTCGATATTGAAAGCTTTGAGTTCCTCCGCGGGCGAGAGCCATTCATTGATGGGCCGGTCGCCGGTGATCGGCGGCAGCGCCGTGGTCCGCGAGTCATCGACCTTCGCCGTCGCCGTCTTTCCCTGCGCGATGTCCCACAGGCGCCGGTCGCGATTGTCCACCATCTCGCCGAGCTTCTGCAGTTCGCCGGGAAAATTGACGACGCCATACGGCTGCGCGCGCCCGCCGACGATGTAGAAGAGATTGAGCGGCCGATAACGTCGCAGCCACTGCCGGTTCTTATCCTCCACGGCTGCCTTTAAGTCGGGAGTTACTCCCGGCGGAGTTTCGCTAAATAACCCGCGGAATAACATTTCTCCGAACTGCCGATACCCATCGTCAGTAAGATGGATTCCATTGCCGGTAAGTGGCGCCATTTTTTTGACCGCCTCCATCGCCGCACGCGACGGCGTGAAGACATCGACAAACCCGACCTTGGCAATCTTTGCGATGCGCTCGATGGCTTCGCTGTAAAGCCGCAGCCGCTCATTGCTCTCACGGCCATCTGGCAGATTCGCGTTGCCGGTTTTTTCGTGCGCGATGGGCGACACGAGCACCACCGCCGGCGGCGTCGATCGGTTGTAACGATGCGTCTTCAATCCAACGAGGAAGCCAGCGAGATCCTTCTCGAACTGTGCCACGCCCGACGCGCCTTTGAAGGATTCGTTAAAACCGTAACCTGCGAGGATCACATCCGCCTTCATCTCCGAGAGCTGCGCGTGCATGTCGGCATAATTCTCCGGCCGCGGCTGCACGGTAATCTCATCGCCGGGCCATGCGAGAGTGCGCACCACGATTTCGTCCGTCGGAAAACGCTGGACGAGCATCGCCTCAAACCACCCGTGCTCCTGCATCCGCTCCATGAGGGTGGCTCCGAGCACCGCGATGCGCGCGCCCTTTGCCAGCTTCAACGGCAACTCGGTGGGCGCGAGATCGGCAATGGGCGCGCAAATAATGGCGTGGTCGATGTGAGGTTCCGCGCACCAAGCGCGTGCGCCACCGACGACGGCGAAGAGAATGCAGGCGACTCTTAATGTCATGAGCGCGGTAATACTGCCCCTGCGAGGAGTGCCACCAGCAGGAAAATCGCGGTTGGCGCTCAGTGACCGACCGGCCCCTTGACCATTTTCGTGGGGCGACTACGATGCGCTCATGGGCCTCACTTATGCCACGCTCGAAGTCATCAATTCAGGAGATGTCGCCGTTGCCCGCCGAAATCTCATGCCCGCGGGCGACATCCGTCGCGCTCAAGTCCGCATGTTGGTGGATAGTGGCGCCTACATGCTCTGCCTCAACGAGCACCTCCAAGCCCAGCTCGGACTGGATACTGTGGACACCATGGCGGGCGAATTGGCCGATGGTTCTGTCACGAGTTTCGCGGTGGCGGGACCGGTGGACCTTCGCTTTGGCAATCGCCAGACATCCTGCCGGGCCGTCATTCTTCCGGGTGAATCGGAGGCTTTGCTCGGGGCAATCCCGATGGAGGACATGGATGTGCTCACCGACCCGAAGAGTCAGGCCCTCGTCATCAACCCGGCGAATCCTTACCTCGCCAAGAAGTCTTTGAAGTAGCACGAGCGGTGGCTGGCCCGCTGCGGGATGGCAACGCTCGTGCCTCGCTTTGCCACTGCACTCCAAGGGGCCACACGCAGGTGAGCAACTCCCCGAGTTCGCCTTTTATCTCCTCGGGGCTGGGGTGCGTCGAGCGTCATGGCCACTTGCTCGAAGAGCTGTTGGCGCCAGCACTGGCGCAGGCGGAAGACGTGACTCGTGCCGAGCGGCTGCCCGAGCGCGGCGGCGACTTCCTCGTAGCGTTTCTCCGGGTCGGGGCTCCAGCGGGTGGACTGAAAGGAATGCGGGGCGGCGGGCGGAGGCATCTCGGGCAAATGGAACGGAACTCACCTGAACGCGCGGAGCATTGCGGAGATGGCCGGGCAAGGCGGGACCCTTTGCGCAACGTGCTTTGAAACGGCCGAGCGGACGCAGCTGGCAAGACGGGAGGAAAACGTTCGCAAAGGGTCGCGGCGGCGGCGTTAGTTCGCCGTTGCCCCATGAATCGCGCGCAATCCACGCTCACTGCCTGTATCGCATTCGCGGGCATCGCGGGCGGCCTGGCTGCTGAGCCGCTCCCATGGTCACTCGCGCCGGTGCGCCGGCCCGCGGTGCCGAAGGTGAAGGATGCGGCGTGGCTCAAGGATGGCGTGGATGTATTCGTCCTCGCCAGGCTCGAAGCGGCGGGCATCGCGCCGAATCCCGACGCGAATCGCGCCACGTGGCTGCGGCGCGCGAGCTTCGATCTCACGGGGCTGCCGCCGAGGAGATCGCGGCGTTCCTGCGCGATCCCGGCACGGACGATATGGCGTCTGCCAAAGTGCTCGACCGGCTACTCGCCTCTCCGCGTTTCGGCGAACGCTGGGGACGGCACTGGCTGGACGTGGTGCATTACGCGGACTCGGTGGGCCGCACTTGGAACGCGCCGTTTCTTTACGCGTGGCGGTATCGCGATTGGGTCATCGACTCGTTCAATGAGGACAAGCCCTACCACATCTTTGTGGGAGAACAGATCGCTGGCGACTTGCTGCCGGCGCGCTCGACGGAGGAGCGGCGTTCGCATCTCACGGGCACGGGTTTCCTTGCGCTCGGTGCGATGGAGTTGCCGCTGAGCGGGCAGGAATTTCGCGCTCGATCGCATCGACGATCAGATCGACGTGACCACGCGCGCCTTTCTCGGCCTCACGATGAGTTGCGCGCGGTGCCACGATCACAAGAGCGATCCCATCCAGCAGCGCGACTACTACGCGCTTGCGGGCATTTTCCAAAGCACCGAGACGCTCAGCGGCGGACGGCGCGACGCTTACGTGGACCCGGACCTCGCGCTGCGACTGCCGGCCGCCGGTGTCGTGCACAATGCGACGGCGGAGATGGACGACAAGGGCTTCCATCGCATCGATCCGAACCGCGCGATGGGCGCGACGGAAGGCGCCCTGGAGGATTGCGCGATTCGCATCAAGGGCGAGCCGAACCAGCGCGGCGACACACCGAGGCGCGGAGAGATCGCGATGCCGGGGCTCGCGAAATTGCCCGCCATCAGCGCAAAGGAAAGCGGGCGGCTGCAGCTCGCGCAGTGGATCGTGTCGCCGGCC
The DNA here is from genome assembly GCA_038238555.1 of Chthoniobacterales bacterium. Classification (GTDB taxonomy): domain Bacteria; phylum Verrucomicrobiota; class Verrucomicrobiia; order Chthoniobacterales; family Chthoniobacteraceae; genus JANNXQ01. Next base: position 18,275 of record JBBRXP010000091.1, read on the forward strand.
AATCCGCTCACCGCGCGCGTGATGGTCAATCGCGTGTGGGCGCGTCTCTTCGGGCGCGGCATCGTGGCGTCGGTGGATAATTTCGGAGTCACCGGCGAGAAGCCCACGCATCCCGAACTGCTCGATCATCTCGCGGTGCGCTTCGTGGAAGGCGGATACTCGGTGAAGAAACTCCTTCGCGCCGTGATGCTCAGCCACACGTATCGGCAGAGCAGCGCGAGCGACCCGGGGCGGCTGAAACGCGATGGAGCCAACGAACTTTTCTGGCGCATGAATCCGAAGCGGCTCGAACTCGAGGCGATCCGCGATGCGATGCTTTTTGCCGCCGGCTCGCTCGACTTCGCGCGGCCAGCGGGCCTCCAAATCGCGGGCAACGGAGGAAAGGGGAAAGTGGGACGCACGCGCGCGTTGCTCGATGAGACGGCGGCGTATCGTACGGTGTATCTGCCCGTGCTACGGGATTTGCTGCCCGAGATTTACAAGACCTTCGACTTTCCCGAACCCACGCAAATCCTCGGCAAACGCGAAGTGACCACCGTGCCGGCGCAGGCGCTCTTCTTCCTAAACAGCCGGCTTGCGACGGATGCGGCGCGGGAGACGGCAGCGCGGTTGGGAGAAGTGGGCGGCGACGAGGCGCGAGTGCGGCGTGCGTATCTCCTGCTGCTGGGCCGCGAGCCGGCGCGCGACGAGATGGCTGAGGCGCGCGCCTTTCTCGCGGAGAATTCATCGGACTGGACCTCGCTGGTGCAGTCGCTCATGGCTGGCGCTGAATTTCGTTATGTCTGGTAACTACCCACATCCCTCCCTGCTTCGAGAGGAAGCCCACGCTACATTCACTCGCCGCGATTTTCTCCGCTCGACGAGCGCCGGCTTTGGCTGGCTCGCCTTTGCCGCGCTGCAAGCCGCGGAGAACAAAGGCTACCTCAGCCCGCTTGCGCCCAAGCCCACGCACATCACCGCGCGGGCGAAGCGCGTGATTTTCATGTTCATGAATGGCGGGCCGAGTCATCTCGAGACCTTCGATTGGAAGCCCGAGCTGCGGAAGACGGGCAAAGGCGGACATCACCAATTGCTCGGCCCGGTGCTCGACTTCACGCCGAGCGGAAAGAGCGGGCTGCCGATCTCGGAAGCATTCCCGCACCTCGCCCGGTGCGCCGACGATCTGTGCCTGCTCAATGGAATGAAGACCAACAACCCTGGCCATCAGCAGGCGGTGGTGGCACTGCACACGGGAAGCGAAAATTTTGTGCGCCCTTCGATGGGCGCGTGGATCGTCTATGGCCTCGGCACCGAGAGCCGCGACCTGCCCGGCTTCGTCACCATCGATCCCATTTCCGACCTCGGCGGCGCGGGAAATTACGGCCCCGCATTTCTCCCCGCCACGTTTCAAGGCACGCGGCTCGGTGGTGCCCAGCGCGGTTTGCCGAATCTCGAAAACGCGCGCCTCACCGACAGCACGCAACGGCGGCAGATCGATTTCATCCAGCGCCTCAATCGACGCACGCTCGCGCAGCGCGACCCGGCAAATCCCGAACTCGAAGGCGCCATCGAATCGCTCGAACTCGCTTACAAGATGCAGACCAGCGTGCCCGGCGTGCTCGACCTCGGCTCGGAGCCCGCGCACATCCGGGAACTCTACGGCCTCGACGAGCGGGCGACCGAACGCTTCGGCACACAATGCCTCATGGCCCGGCGGCTCACGGAGAAAGGCGTGCGTTTCATCCAGCTCACCGCGACGGGATGGGATCATCACAACAACCTGCGCCAGGGCATCGTCGATCGCGCCGCCGGCATCGACAAGCCCATCGCCGGCCTCATCGCCGATCTCAAACAACGCGACATGCTCAAGGACACGCTGCTGCTGTGGGGCGGTGAATTTGGCCGCGGCGCGCACGACGACAAAGGCGACAGCAACGGGAGAGGCCACAACGCCAAAGGTTACTCGATGTGGATGGCCGGCGGCGGAGTAAAGGGCGGCCTGCGCCACGGGGCGACCGACGAGCTGGGCCAGAGCGCCGTCGATGGCGTCATCGACACGCACGACCTCCACGCCACGATCCTGCACTTGCTCGGCCTCGATCACGAGCTGCTCACCTACAACTTCGCGGGCCGTGATTTTCGGCTCACCAACGTCTCTGGCAAAGTGGCGCGGGAAATCCTGGCGTGAGAGACCGAAGGGCGAACGCTGTTGCGGGACCAACGTGACGTTATGAAACAACTGCTTCGCATTCATCAAAGCTCGGAAATGCACTGGGTCGGCAACGGCTTTCCCGTCCGCTCTGTGTTCGATTATAACGGCCTCAGCCGGGAGTTGAGCCCCTTCCTGCTGCTCGATTACGCCGCGCCTCATCCCTTCCCGCCGGGCCGCGAACGGCGTGGCGTGGCCGGACATCCGCACAAAGGTTTTGAAACCGTGACCGTGGCCTATCAAGGCGAGTTGGAACATCGCGACTCCAGCGGTGGCGGCGGCAAAATCGGCGCGGGCGACGTGCAATGGATGACGGCCGGCAACGGCATCGTCCACGAAGAATTCCACTCACAGGACTTCACGCACCAAGGCGGCACACTGCAAATGGTGCAGCTTTGGGTGAACCTGCGCGCGAAGGACAAGAGCGCAAAGGCGGGTTATCAATCCTTGCTCAAGGCACAGATTCCAACGGTCCCGCTCCCGCAAGACGCCGGAACGCTGCGTGTCATCGCGGGCGAATATGGCCGACATCAAGGCGCGGCAACAACCTTCACGCCGATCAATTTGTGGGACGTGCAACTGCACGCGGGAAAGACCGCTGAACTGCCGCTGCCCGACGGCCACACCACCACGTTTCTTGTCTTGAGCGGCGAAGTCACGGTGAACGGCGAGCGGGATGCGCGCGAAGGCGATCTGGCGATCTTCGCCCGCGTCGGCGACGGCATCGCCGTGGCGGCTGTATCGGACGCGAAGCTGTTGGTGATGGCTGGCGAACCCATCGCCGAGCCGGTCGTCGGCCACGGCCCGTTTGTGATGAACACTCGCGCGGAGATCGAGCAAGCGTTCGCGGATTACCAACTGGGACGCATGGGTGAACTGCCGGCATGAAGCATCGGCGCTGGCTTGATTGCCGTGGCGAACAACTTTGAGCGGGTCATAAGCGTCGTAGCGTAGGGGCTATGACCTCTGCGACTCTGGAAGCATTGGTGTTGAAGACCGGCACTCTTGGGCGGGTGAGGACTCCACGGGAACGGCGGGAGGCTGTGCTCGATGAGTTTGAAAAAAAGTTGGGATGAGTGGGACGAAGTTTGCCCAAGCCGTCGGGATAAAGTATCAGAGCTTCGCTTGGTGGGTGCAGCAAAGGCGGCGGCAGCGCGGTAAGGAACTTGGTTCGAAGGTTGGCGAGTGCTCGCAAAAGGCAACCAAGATGCGCTCCGGTGGAGGCAGTGCTCGAAGAGAAGGCCGGTGGTGCCGCGGTGGGGGCTTTGCGCGTGGAACTCCCCGGGTGGGGCGCATCTGGAGGTGGCCGATCGGGGTCAGGCGTTGTTAGCTGCGGAGTGGTTGCGAGCACTATGTCAGGAGGATCGAGTTTCATGCTCGAGTTTTGCGGGGAGCTTGAAGGGGTTTGTGGCCCTCGAACCTTTCGATATGCGCAAAGGCTTTAATGGGTTGCACGCGCTGGCGAGCGAGCGGCTGGTGCGCTAGGATCCTCGGGCGGGGGCGGTGTTTGTCTTTTGCAATCGGCGGCACACGCGACTTAAGATGCTTTACTTTGATGGCACAGGGTTATGGGTGCTCACCCAGCGCCTCGAAGCAGGCACTTTCTGGACTTACGCCAACCCTAAACGAAGAATCAAACCGTAGCCACTTCATGTGTTACAGTGCACTAGAGCCGACACGCCGCCTTCGGCTGCGCCAGCCAATATCGGGTTCACACCTAATCCAATAAGCCCACCGGTAGTTGCCCCACCCGCCGCACCGCTGAGAGCCCCTTGCCAACCGCCATTCCACCCCCCCGGTAACGCCTCCCCAGATCGCGCCAACTCCAGCGCCGACCGCTGCTGTTACCAATAAAAGATTTCGCCCGTCTGGATCGACATAGTTCAACGGGTCATTGAGGACAAACCGATAAAGATTGATTCCCCCTCTTTCCCCAATCGGGTCTCTGCTTAGCCACCGGGCCAGCAAAGAATAATACGGACGGCCAGGGGCGAGGGTAAGACCAGTTGGAGCGTGCTCATAATGACCGGTGAATCCGAAATCGCAGTCCAAGTCACCAGCAAGCTTCGTGCGTTTACCGTATGGGTCGAAATCGTAACGGGCGCGCATGGCTAGGTGTGGAGGCTCAACAGGTTGTTCATGTCGAGGCGGAGTCTGGAGATGGGAGCTTTGAGTTTGAGGGAGTGGTGAGGGCGGTGCCAGTTATAGTTATGGAGGAAGGGATGGAGAGGTTGGGCGCGTTGGGAGGAATGGGCGTAGG